>NZ_JADIZS010000016.1:0-169671 GCF_016704685.1 Candidatus Amarolinea dominans | reverse complement strand
AGTCGTTTCCGTAACGGCCTAGAAAGGCTCGGACCGAATCGGCTGCCGCAGTGTGGTTGAAGGCTGATGGTGCGAGAGAGTCATGGGGTTTGAAGCAGTGCAGTACCAGGTCAGAGCCGGCCGTGTTTTCGCTGGCGAACTGCTTGAAAGTGCCATGCTGTTTGTCGAAAATATCGATTTTTCTGATCGTAAAACCCGCATGAACAATAGCTTCTCTGAGTGCGTTCCAAATCTCTTTGAGGAATTCATGAAAACCAAAAGCATCCAATGTCCTGAACGTAAGACACGAAAACATTCGCACATACTTGCGGTCATCAGGTTCTGATAGGCTTCAACATCTTTGCCTTGTACTCTGTTGACAATGGCTTCATGCGCCGTGTCAGTGAACTGACCGAGCCAAGATTCCCATAGGATGTTCATCTCGCTGTAGTTGATATTGGCTCCAAAAGGTGGATCGGTGAAGATCAGATCAATCGAGTTGTCAGGCAAATAATCCATGTTGGTCGCAGACCCGAGAACGACGACACTGCGGGCTGTATAGTGGGCTGCTGTGGTTCGCAGATGATCGAGAATGGTTTTAGCCTTTCTCTCGAAGGTCAAGAAGACGTTCGCTAATTGCTTATACAGGACATTAGCGCGCCGTGTTTCCACTCCCGCCCCAGAACCTAAACTCAAGGAAAGTCCGTGACGCGCTGATAGAGTGATGTAAAGGCAAAAGCAACGTATGCCGCCAAATTAGTATCTTCGATGCGCTGAATCGCCTGCCAAAGATGGCTCATCGCAGCCAGGTTCCGGGGTGTGTAGAACTTGTCAATGCTATCAAGTCCATGTTTGACTGGTTGACGAAGATTGACGCCCTCAGGTAGTTTGGTTTGCGGAAAGTAACCTGCTTGCAACGGAGGGTTCTCCATGATCTCTCGCAATAGCTCTAAGTCATCGGGAGAAAGAGAATGGGTGATCTCCTGTTGTCCGCCTCTGCAGCACTTGTAGCCCAACAGCACCGGTACAATACTCGTACGCTGCAGCTTTGACTTTTTCAGAACTGATCCGCAATTTGGACACGGAAATTCAGTGAGTATTTTGTGGTCGCGGACGCGTTCGCCGTATTCTCGGCAATGATCCCACAGCACGAATTCGGACCCACAACCGTTACACAGAACCTTGTAAGACCAAACCGTATAGAGAATCTTAGTATCGCTGCCACACTCTCTGCACCTGGTCGTGTACAGCCGCTGGCGAACGCTGCGTTGCTTCCAGGACTGCGTCAATCCCAGCCTTGAATAACGCCGGTTCTATCGAATTGACAAATCTATCTGCAATGAAGCAGGCGGCGGGCGAAAGCTCATTGGAGGATACTGTCGTAGCCTTTCACCTGCGCGGCTACTCCTGTCATCCCACTCCCGCGAACGCATCCAATACCAAACCATCCCCGTCGGGTAAGTAATGGACAAGCAGCTCGGCGATGCCTTGTGGCGGAACTTTCGTGTGGTACGTATGGGCGTCGTAGGTGTAAGTGTTCTTGCCGGCCGACATTCCTGATTCAGGCGGAACCTCCACAGTTCTTGCAGCGACACGATGCGCATCAACCAAAGAGCGGATCGTTTCATCGCTGTTTGGATGAAAGGTTCTGCCATTCGCGTGTCGTTGGAAGACCGCTGGCAGAGGGTTTTCAGTCAACACGATCTCTACCGGCGCCGGATCAAACAGGGTCGGTTGCCGGCGCAGTCCCCTCGACTGAAATGACAATCCAGGGACTGAAATCGAGCAGCGCCGTTTGATGATTCAAGCACATACTCATACATCAGGCGAATTTGCTCTTGTTGGATTGGGCTTGGATCGCTTGCGCCCCGTTCCCACCGATTTACCGAGACAAAGGAAGCTCCGAGGGTTTGTGCAAGCGCGGCCTGAGTAAGCCTGGTTCGCGCACGAATCTCTGTTAGCATGGCAGATGGCGTAGACATTTTCTTCATCTCGCTTCTAATGATGACGTCAAATTCAGCCGCTGAACTGTCTCAGCCTTCATTGGCACCGTGGGACTTGGATAGGTGTGTCGTGTCATGCCCTGGGTGTACCATAGTCAGGGCTGGAAGTGCATAACAGGCTCTAATGAGATACAATTTCAAGATTCCTGTTTAATTCTCGCTGCTTATTCGAAATCTCGCTGTTGATAACTTGCAGTTGTTCCTCTATGTGTGACTTGGCTTGAACCAATTGACGATCAACCTTGGATTGTATGCGGGCAATTTGCTGTTCCAAAGCACGTATCGCCCTATCACTTGTTACTGAAATTATGGTGTACCTGAGAAATGCACCTGTCAGAAGTGCAAAACTAATTCCCCAGACGGGTAAAGATAACCCCCATGTGTCAAGCCAGGATGGATCGCGCACCTGCATTAAAGGTATCAACAGGTCCCATAACACTCACAACTGCACTAAGAATGATTAAAACAACAGCCAACCTAAGTATTAAACGCAATTGTTCAACTTCACCCTGCTTTTTCCCAATATGCTGTTGAATTTTGGCCTTCATTGGCGCAAGTTGGGCGTTGATTTTTGAACTTCTCTCTCATACTGTGGATTAAGAGTTGTCTTTTTGTCATTCAGCGACTTGAGTTCCTCCCGCAGACGTCTTATTGCTAATTCAGAAGCAGTCCTGTCAACACCATCTTGGACATTTTTCAAAGCTCTTGCCAGAGATAACGACACAATCCCACCGCTCTCTCGGACAACATGCGCAGTATTGCAATATATACAAACAAAATATTCTGTTTCCTTTGGAACCTGCAAATTAGCCCCACAAGACAAACACTTAAGCGGATAAGAATCATCCATTTGCTTTGTTCTCCGATAGCATGTGGACTTTAACTTTCTTGCTTAACGCTCCGATTCGGCGGTGGCGTGGCGCCGATGTTAACCGATTGTCCTGCGTCGTCCTTTCTCTCATCTTCCTGCTACCCATGGCTGGGCAGTTCGGCCTGGGCATCGGCGTTGGCGGAGTCAGTCGCTGTTGTAGTGTATCATTTTGAACTATGCGCCTAAACGGAATAGAAGTTTTGTGGTGGCAAATAGTGCAACTATGTATTTTCCTTAACGATCGAGCCGCCACAAAACCCGGTGCCAGCGACTTGCTGGCGCCACTTGAACCGAGCCGTCCGAAAGTCACCATAACACGGAATTTGAGCGCCGACTTGTGCGCTTGCATAGCGAAAAAGGAACCGCTAACCACGCCTGACCCCATTCTATCACGGAGTCGCGAAAACGCCAACCCTCGTTTTTGGCTGCCGGTATTCCGAGCCGCACGTTGCCAATTCAATCTGGCGAGCTTCGGATTTCCTTCTGCCTGACGCAGGTCATACGATTCTACGCCTGCGGGTGGTAGAATGGGGGTGTTGATTGTACCCTGTGGGTGTGGCGGCTGCGTCGGTTGACCAGATAGGTGCCCTCCTCGGCCAGCGGCGCCGCAATCCGGCGGATTGCGTTACAGTACGAGCCTGTCCGCGCCCATCTGGAGCATGTGCTGTCAAGGAGGACCGCATGCCAATTACCCTCCGTCTCACGCCCGCCAACGGCCAGGAGGCCGCGGCCCGGCGTGAGTTGACCGACTTTGTCGAGCGCACCAGCGGTCAGACGCTGGCGGCCTGTTACCAATGCGCCAAGTGCGCCGCGGGCTGCCCCCTGGCCGCGGCCATGGACCTGGCGCCGCAGCAGATCATCCGCGCGCTGCAGCTCGGCCAGCCTGACCTGGCCCTGCAAAGTCAGACGCTCTGGTTGTGCGTGGGCTGCCAGACCTGCGCCACCCGCTGCCCCTGCAACGTGGAACTGCCGCGCATCATGGACGCGCTGCGGCTGTGGGCCGAAACCCACGGCCCGCAACCCACGCCACGGGACATCCCCACCTTCCACCATGTTTTCCTCAAATCGGTTGAACTGACCGGCCGCGCCTATGAGATTGGCCTCATCGGCGGCTACAACCTGCTCTCGCGCCACCTGCTGAGCGGCTTCGACCTGGCGCCGCCCATGCTGCGCAGGGGCAAGATCAAGCTGCTGCCGCAGCGCGTGCGGGCGCGACGCGAGATCGCCGGCATCTTCCGCCGCGCCGATGAGGTGCGCTGCCAGCAGACGGTCGCGCCGGCGCAGAAAATCGCCCAACCGGCGGCGGGCGGAGGTGACGCATGAGCGCCTATGCTTATTATCCCGGCTGTTCGCTGCACGGCACCGCCACCGAGTACGCGGACTCCACCGAGCTGGTCTGCCAGGCCCTGGGCATCGAGCTGCATGAGCTGGACGACTGGAACTGCTGCGGGGCCTCGTCCGCGCACGCGGTCAATCCCTGGCTGGCCCTGGGCCTGGTCGGGCGCAACCTGCACCTGGCGCAGCAGACCGGCCTGCACCAACTCCTGCTGCCCTGCGCGGCCTGCTTTGCCCGCTTCAAGGAAACGCAGCACACCCTGCGACATGACCCGGAGACCGCCGCGCAGGTCGCTTACGTGGTGGGCGCGGAGGTGCCGACCGACCTGGACATCGAGCCGTTGTTGGCCGTTTTGAGCCAGCCGGCCCCGCTGGCTGAACTGCGGGCGCACCTGCTGCAGCCGCTGACCGGCCTCAAGCTGGCGCCCTACTACGGCTGCCTGCTGACCCGGCCGCCTGATGTGACTCATTTCGACGATCCTGAAAATCCGCAGACGCTCGACAACCTGCTGCGCCTCATCGGCGCGGAGGTGGTGGACTGGCCGGGCAAGACGGCCTGCTGCGGCGCCAGCCTGGCGCTCAGTCGCCCGGACCTGGTGCACGACCTGAGCGGGCAACTGCTCTCCTGGGCCGAAGCGGCCGGCGCAGACGCCATCGTCACTGTCTGCCCCATGTGTCACAGCAACCTGGACACCCGCCAGAATCAGATCAGGCGTGCGCACAAAGGCGATTACCATCTGCCCATCTACTACATCACCGAGCTGATCGGGCTGGCCCTGGGCTTTGACCCCGACCGCCTGGGTATCTCGCGTCACGTGACCGAGGCGGCCACGCTGTTGGCGCAAAAACTGACCCCGGTTCCAACCCCAATCTCAGCCCCGGCGCTGACCAGCCTCGCGGAGGTGAGCCATGGCTAGAATCGGCGTTTTTGTCTGCCACTGTGGCACCAACATCGCGGCCAATGTGGATTGCGCAGCCGTGGCCCAGGCCGCGCAGCAAATGCCGCACGTTGTCTTTGCCACCGATTATAAATACATGTGCTCCGAGCCGGGCCAAAAACTGATTCAGGACAGGATCGCCAGCGAGCACCTGGATGGCGTGGTGGTGGCCTCCTGCTCACCGCGCATGCACGAACCGACCTTCCGCCGGGCCGCGGCCGCCGCGGGCGTCAACCCGTACCGCATGGAAATGGCGAACCTGCGCGAGCAGGTCTCCTGGGTTCACAACGACCGCCGCATCGCGACGGCCAAAGCCATTGACATCGTCAGTATGCTGGTGGCGAAAGTGACGCGCGATGAAGCGCTGCGCCCCGGTCGTGCGGAGCTGAGTAAGCGCCTGCTAATTATCGGCGGCGGCATTGCCGGCATCCAGGCCAGCCTCGATGTCGCCAACGCCGGTTACGAGGTCACGCTGGTGGAGCGCACCCCGACCATCGGCGGCAAGATGGCGATGCTGGACAAGACCTTCCCCACGCTCGACTGCTCAGCCTGTATCCTCACCCCCCTGATGGTGGACGTGGCCCAGCATCCCAAGATCACCCTGCGCACCTCCGCGGAAGTGACGCAGGTCAAGGGCTTCGTGGGCAACTTCGATGTCACCATGCGCCAGCACGCGCGCTACGTGGATCATCAGATCTGCACCGGCTGCGGCACCTGCTGGACCAAATGCCCGGTCAAGGACATCGTGGCCGAATTCGATCAGGGCATGGGCACCCGCACCGCGATCTACATCCCCTTCCCGCAGGCCATTCCCAACAAGCCGGTCATTGATGCGGACAACTGTCGTTACCTGGCCTTTCGCCGCGCGCAGCAGGAACAGGGCACTGCGCAAGGTTTGTCCGCGGCTGATGCGGCCAAGCTCAAGCCGGTGGGGTCAGATGGCAAGCGCCTGCCGCAATGCCAGATCTGCCAGAAGATGTGCCCGACCGGCGCCATCACCTGGGAACAAACCGACGAAGTGCTGACTGAACGCTTCGGCGCCATCATCGTCGCCAGCGGCTATGACCTCTTCCCGGTAGGCGGCGATCTGCCGGCTGCAGAAGGCGCAGCAGGTCTCCTGGACGTGACCCCGCGGCGATCCTATGGCGAGTACGGCTACGGGGAACTGCCCGACGTCATCACCGCGCTGCAGTTGGAGCGCTTGATGAACGCGTCCGGCCCCACCAAGGGCGAGGTGGTCCGTCCGTCGGATGGCAAACATCCGCACACCGTCGTCTTCATCGCCTGCGTTGGTTCGCGCGATGAGAAGGTGGGACGGCCCTACTGCTCGAAGATCTGCTGCATGTATACCGCCAAGCAGGCGATCATGCTCAAGGAGCATGACCCCTCCGTGCAGAGCTATGTCTTTTACATGGACATCCGGGCGGGCGGCCGCGGCTATGACGAGTTCATCCGCCGCGCGCAGGAGGCTTACGGCACGCAGTACCTGCGCGGCCGCGTCAGCCGCATTTACCGCCAGGGCGAGCAGATGCTGGTGCAAGGCTATGACGGGCTGATCGGCCGGCCGGTGGAGATCGAGGCCGATCTGGTGGTGCTGGCAACCGGCGTCACCGCGGCCAGCGGCGCGGTGGAATTGATGCAGACCCTGGGCATTTCATACGATCAGTACGGTTTCATCAACGAGGCGCACGTCAAGCTGCGGCCGGTCGAGACCAATACGGCCGGCATCTACCTGGCCGGGTGCGCGGCCGGCCCCAAGGACATCCCAGAGACCGTGGCGCAGGCCAGCGCGGCCGCGGTGAAGGTGGCGGGCCTCTTCGCCCGTCCGTTCATCGAGACCGAACCGACGATTGCCGAAGCGGACGCGCGGCGCTGCGTGGCCTGTCACTTGTGCGAGGAAGTGTGCCCGTTTGGGGCGATCAGCTTCGTGGCGCTGCGTGACGGCCGCCAGGTGGCGCAGGTCAACGCGGCCGTGTGCAAAGGCTGCGGGCTGTGCGTGGCCGGCTGCCGCGGGCACGCCATGTTCCTGCACGGCTTCAGCGATCAGCAGATTCTGGCCGAGGTGGATGCCTTGTTTGCCCGGCCCTTGTGGCTCAATGTGCGGGAGATGGCGCCCCAGGGGGTCGGCGGCGTGGCGGAATGCGGTTTATCCGCAGGCCGCGGAGGAGCATGATGAGCGAGCTATTCGAACCGAAGATTGTCGGTTTTCTGTGTAACTGGTGCAGCTATGCCGGCGCCGACCTGGCAGGCACCAGCCGTTTGAGCTATCCCCCCAACATCCGCATCGTGCGCGTGCCCTGCTCCGGCCGGGTGGATCCGCTGTTCGTGGCGCGCGCGCTCAAGGAGGGCGCGGATGGCGTTCTTGTTCTCGGCTGCCATCCCGGCGATTGTCACTACAGCGATGGTAACTTCGTGGCCCGTCGCCGCTTTGCCATCATGCAGGAACTGCTCTTCTTCCTGGGTTTCGAACGCGAACGGGTGCGCTTGGACTGGGTCAGCGCCAGCGAAGGCGCGCGCTTTGCTCGGGTCGTCACCCAGTTCACCGAGCAGGTGCGGCAGTTGGGCGCGCGTAGCCCCACGCGTTGGGTTGTGCAGAAGAGCGCCGACGGCATGAAAAAGAAGACGCCCCGCCCGACCGCGCCAGCGGTGGCGGATGCTGAGGCCAATCCGGCGTTTGCGCAGCAAATCGCCCAGGCGCTGCGCGAGCTGGCTGCGCGTTTGCTGAACGAACAGCAGGTGCAGATGGTGTTGGGTTGGGAGCAGGGCAGCGTGCGCCGCCGGCCGCTCTTCGCCCGCACGCCGGAGCAGGCACAGCGCCTGGCGGTCAACATCGAGGAGCCGCTGAACCTGGTCAACTACCTGCGCAACCTGACCGGCGCGGTCAATCGCCCCGGCGTTTCCACAGAAAATCGCCCCGCCCAACGCGTCGCGGTGCTGGTCAGCCCCAACGACCTGCGCACGCTCAACGTCCTGATCGCCGAAGGACAGCTCAGGCGTGACGATCTCTTCCTGATCGGCTTGGGCGAGCAGCCGGCCGGTCGTTACGACGCCACGCTGCCGCTGCCGGCGCGGCCCCTGGAAAGCGCCGGCCCGCCGCGGCTGGCCCTGGCCGAGGTGGAGGCATGGCCCACCGCGCAGCGCTTTGCCTTCTGGCAGGGGCAGTTCAGCCAGTGCCAGCGCTGCTACGCCTGCCGCCAGGCCTGCCCGCTCTGCTACTGCAGTGAGTGCGTGGCCGAGCAGCTCGATCCGGCCTGGCAGAGCATTGCCATTGACAGCAACGAGAAGATGTTTTTCCATACCCTGCGCGCCTTTCACCTGGCCGGCCGCTGCGGCGACTGTCAGGCGTGCAGCCAGGCCTGCCCGGTGGGGGTGCCGCTCTATCTGCTCAACCAGAAAGTGGCGCAAGAGGTGGCGCGGCTCTTCGATGGCTACGAGGCCGGGACCGACCCCGGCGCCAGCTTGCCGCTGACCACCTTCCGCCGCGATGAAGTCCTGACGCAATCTGGCGTTTGCGCAGCAAATCGCCAGGGATTGCAGGAGGTGAGGCTATCATGAACGCACCGATCATGACCCAAGCGGCCCTTGAAATCTGGTTGACCAACCTCCTGCCTGACCACACGGTCATCGCGCCGCAGCCGCAGGGACAGCAAATCGTCTTTGCGCCCCTCGCCCAGGTCAGCGACATCGCCTGGGACGCCGGGCGAACCGATTTATCGGCCAAAGAGTTCTTCCTCCCGGCCAGCGAAGCCATCATCACCCTGCGTCCAAGCACCGGCGGCTTGCAGGTGGAAACTACGCACCTGACCCGACCACAGGTGATCTTCGGCGCGCGGCCGTGCGACGGTCACGCGCTGGAGGTGCTCGACCGCCTGTTCCTGGACGACCCCGTGGATGTCTACTACGCGGAGCGCCGCGCCATGACCACGATGGTGGGCCTGGCGTGCAGCGATGGCCCCTGGACCGGCTGTTTTTGCACCGCGCTGGGCGGCGGGCCAAGCGACCGCACGCATCTCGACATCCTGTTGACCGCCTGCGACGGCGGTTTTGCCGTGGATGTGGTGACAGACAAGGGCCGCGCCCTGCTGGAGGCCGGCGCGGCGGTGTTGGCAAGCGCCGATGTCGCCCTGCCTGCACCGCCGGTCGTGACGGACTTGCAAGTGCCCGTCACCGCGGCCTGGCGCGCGGCGTTCAACGCGCCGTACTGGGCCGAGCTGGCCGAGCGCTGCCTGGGCTGCCGCACCTGCACCTATGACTGCCCGGTCTGCTACTGCTTCGACGTGCGCGACCGGGTGATGGGCGATGGCAGCATCGAGCGCCTGCGCTGCTGGGATTCGTGCCAGGGCGCGCTCTGCTTTGCCATTGCCGGCGGTCACAATCCGCGCCCCACCCAGGCCGCCCGCCAACGCCAGCGCTACATGCACAAGTTCCTCTACTATCCAGGGCGCGAGGGCGCCGCGCTGTGCGTCGGCTGCGGCCGATGCGTGGAGCAGTGCCCCGTCAACATTGACATTCGTGAGGTGATCGGCTTTGTGGCCGCCAACAACCGGGCTGCGGCCGCGGAGGTGCAATCATGAACAATCCGTATCTGCCTTACCTGGCTGAGATTACGGCCGCGCGTGACCTGGCGAGCGGCATCAAGCTCTTCCGCTGTCGCTTTGTCGAAGAAACGCCGCCCGCTTTTCATTATGCACCGGGCCAGTTCGGCTTTCTGTCTGCCTTCGGTGTCGGTGAAGCGCCCTTTGGCCTGGCGGTGAGTGAGGCGCGCAGTCACGGGCAGGTGGAGTTTGCCGTCCAGCGCATCGGCAGCGTCACCAACGCGCTGCATGACATGTTGCCCGGCGACCTGGTGGGCGTGCGCGGGCCGATGGGGCACGGGTTCCCGTTGGAAGAACTGAAAGGGCCGCGCCTCATCATCCTGGGCGGCGGCATCGGCCTGGCGCCTCTGCGGCCCCTGATCCAGGAAATCCTCGATCAGCGCGCCGCGTATGGCGACCTGGAGATCTTTTGCGCCGCCCGCGGGCCTGATCTGCTCTGTTTCCGCGAGGAGTACGACGAATGGGCGGCCGCGCCGCGCACCACGGTGCATGTTACCGTGGATCGGGGCGACGCGACCTGGCAGGGCAACGTGGGGCTGATCACCGAGGCGCTGACGCGTGTGGCGCCCAGCCCGGATGGAGCGCTCGCCATTACCTGTGGCCCCCCAATTATGATAAAATTCGTGCTCAAGGAGCTGACGCGTCTGGGCTTTCGACCGGAGCAGATCATCACGACGCTGGAGGGCAAGATGAAATGCGGCCTGGGCAAGTGTGGGCGCTGTAACGTCGGCGATCAGTATATCTGCCAGGACGGTCCGGTCTTCCGCTTCGACCAGATCCAGCGGTTCCTGGAGACGTTCTGAAAGGAGAGAGATTAGAGATCAGAGATCGGAGATCAGGTGTGTGGAAGAAGGGAGTTGTGTGAGTTGAAGTTTCAGGTCTCCGGTCTGGGGGAGATCAGAGATCAGAGATCAGAGATCGGGTTTCGTGGAAGAAGGGAGCTTTCCCGGTCTCCGGTCTCCGGTCTCCGGCCTTTGCACTTTGCACTTTGTATTTTCATCCGCCATGGGAAAGGATTGAAGGAGGTAGGTGATGGATTACGGGAAGATTTTTAGTCGCGCTTGGCAGATTACCTGGCGCTGGAAGGTGTTGTGGATTTTTGGCTTCCTGGCTTCGCTGGGGAGCGGCGGGGGTAGTGGGGGCGGCGGCAGCAGCGGTATGGACAACAGCCGCGGCCCCGGCGGTTTTCCCGATTTCGATATCTCGCCGGAGATCGGCGGGCTGATTATCGCCCTGGTCTGCGTGGCGTTGATCATTGCCCTGGTGTTCTGGGTGCTCTCGGTCATCAGCCGCGGCGCGCTGATTGCCGGGGTGCAGCAGGTGGAAGACGAGGGGCGCACCAGCTTCGGTAGCGCCTGGCGTGTGGGCCTCAGTCGCTTCTGGACGATCTTCGGCGTTGGGTTCCTGGCCGGCTTACCGATCATCATCACCCTCGTGGCGCTGATTGGTCTGGGGATCGCGGTCATTGCGGGCGCGGGCTTCAACTTCGATTTCGACGCGCCAGAACGAGCACTGGCCGTCATCCTCCCCGCGCTGGCCTGCCTGATTCCCCTGGCCTGCGTCGTCCTTGTGCTGGCGGTGGTTCTGAGTCAGATTCAGATCTACGCCGAACGCGCCGCCATTCTGGAAGGCAAGGGCTGGATCGAAGCGTTCAAGCGCGGCTGGCAGGTGCTCAAGACCAATCTCGGCCCCACCATTGTCTTCTGGTTGATCTTCCTGGTGATTGGAGGCATCTTCGCCGCCATCATCATCGGCGGCATCCTGGCGATGGCGCTGCCGGTGATGGCCCTCGTTGGCAATAACGACCCCGGCGCCCTCGCCATCATCACGATGTGCGGTGGCCTGCTGGTCGGTGTCGTCATCTTCAGTGTGGTGGGCGCCATCGTCCAAACCTTCACCTCGGCCACGTGGACGCTGGCCTACCGGCAGATCACGCGGGTGAGTGAGTAAGACCGGAGACCGGAGATTGGAGACCGGAGATCTACGTGGAGGGCGGTTGATTTGTGGTTGGAAGTGAGGCGTTAGGCCAGAGACCGGAGATCAGAGACCGCAGACCTACGTGGAGGGCGGTTGATTTGTGGTTGAAAGTGAGATTGGAGACTGGAGACCAGTCAACTCCCTTCTTCCACGAAACCCGATCTCCGATCTCTGATCCCCGATCTCCGATCTCTACCCCCTATTCCGCGTGGTCACGTCGAAGATTACGGCGGCTACCAGCACGAGGCCGCGGACGATGTACTGCGGCGCGATGCCGATGCCCATCAGGTTCATGCCGCTGGTCAGCGAGAGCATCACCAACGCGCCGACGATCGAGCCGATGACCTTGCCAACGCCGCCGGCCGCGGAGACGCCGCCGACGTAGGCCGCGGCAATGGCGTCCAGTTCGAACAGGGTGCCGGCCGTTGTGGTGGCCGACTGCAAGCGGGAGGTGAACAGGATGCCCGATAAGGCCGACATCAGGCCCATCGAGCCGAAGACGATGTAGGTGATCCGCTGGACGCTGATGCCGCTGAGTTCGGCCGCCTCGGGGTTGCCGCCGACCGCGTAGATGTGCCGGCCCAGCACCGTCTGCGTCGTGACGAAGTGATAGATCGCCACCACGAGCAGCATCACCACCACCGTCCACGAAATGCCGTTGTAGTTTGCCAGCACCCAGACGACGCCAGCCAGCAGCGCCGATATGGAGACCATCTGCAGGACGAAAATATCCGGCGGCAGGACTTCGAAGTTGTAGGCTTGCTTCTTCTTACGATCGTTCAGTGAGCTGATGACATAGAAGACGACGCCCACCACGCCCAGGAGCAGCGTCAGCTTGTGCATGCCGGGCAAGACGTTGGTGAGACCGGGGATGTCGGGGATGAAGCCGTTGCCGATAGCGTTGAAGGCCTTGTCCGGCACGATGATCGTGCCTGTGCTCTGGGTGACCAGCAGCAGCAGGCCGCGGTAGATCAACCAGCCGGCCAACGAGGCTACGAAGGAGGGGATACCCAGCTTAGCCACCGGATAGGCGGTGATCAGTCCGCCCACGATGCCGAGCGCCAACACGAGCGGGATGACGGCAATGACCGGCAGCTTCCAGGACACCAGGGCAATCGCCGCGATCGCGCCGAGGAAGCCCGCCAGGAAACCGACCGAAAGATCAATGTGCCGGATGACGATGACCAGCGTCATGCCGACCGCCAGGACGGCGATGTAGCCGGTCTGGTTCAACAGGTTGCTCAAGTTCCGTGACGAGACGAAGGTGCCTTTGGTCGTGACGGCGAAGATCGCCATGATCAGGAACAAGGCAATATACATGCCATATTCACGGATATTCTGCTTCAGTGTCTTCTGTAGATTCTGCAGGAACATGGATAATCTCCTTAGTTGGTTGCCAGGTGCATGATCTTTTCCTGGGTCGCCTCTTCGGTTGGCATCTCACCGGCAATTCGGCCGGAAGCGACGACATACACGCGATCGCTCATCCCCAGCACTTCGGGTAGCTCGGACGAGATCATGATGATGCTCATGCCCTGCTCCACCAGCCGGTTCATGAGGGTGTAGATCTCATACTTCGCGCCGACGTCAATCCCGCGCGTCGGCTCGTCCAGGATCATCACGTCGGGCTTGACAAACAGCCACTTGCCCAACGAGACCTTCTGCTGGTTGCCTCCGCTCAGATTGCTGACTTTCTGCTCGATGCTCGGCGTCTTGATGTTGAGCGAGGTCTTGTACTCGGTTGCCACCTTGATTTCGGCCTGGTTGTCAACAACGCCCCGGTTAGCGATCTCTTCCAGGTTGGCGAGGGTGATATTCTGCTTCACGTCCTGGATCAGGATCAGCCCATCGCCCTTGCGATCTTCGGAGACGTAGGCGATGCCCGCGTTGATGGCATCCCGGGGGTTGGCAATGTGCCGCTTCCTGCCCTTGATGGAGAGGTCGCCACTGAGCCGGTAGCCGTCCGGGTTGCCGAAGATGCTCAGGGCCAGTTCGGTGCGTCCTGCGCCCATCAGCCCGGCAAACCCAATGATCTCGCCTCTTTTTACGTTGAAACTGACATCCCTGAGGATATTTCGGCCGAGCGCCGGGCTGTAGGCGTTCCAACCCTTGACTTCGAGCACGACATCTTCCGAGCGCACGTGTTTGCGTTTGGGATAAATGTTGTCAATTTCACGGCCCACCATGTGCTTGATCAGCACATTCTCACTTACTTCGCCCTTGTGGGCATCCAACGAGCAGACGGTCTGACCGTCCCGCAACACCGTGACCGAATCCGCGATGGCGATGACCTCTTTTAGTTTGTGCGAGATCATGATGCAGGTGACGCCCTGCTCCCGCAGGCCGCGCAGCAGATTGAGCAGGTTGTCGCTGTCATTCTCGTTCAAGGCTGCGGTCGGCTCGTCCAAGATCAGGATCTTGACGTCACGGCTCAGCGCCTTGGCGATTTCGATCAACTGCTGCTTGCCGACCCCCAGGTCCTTGACCTTTGCGGCCGGGTTGACATCGAGCTTCACCTTCTTCAACATCTCGCCGGCGCGCTTGATGGTCTCATTCCAGTCAACCGTGAAGCCGTTGCGGATCTCATGGCCGATGAAGATGTTTTCGTAGACGGTCAGTTCGGGGATCAGCGCCAGTTCCTGATAAATAATTGCAATGCCGGCCTTTTCGCTGTCGTTGATGTGTTTGTAACGCTGCGGCTGCCCGTTGATGAAGATCTCGCCGGTGTAGGACCCATAGGGCCACACACCGCTCAGGACTTTCATCAGGGTTGATTTGCCGGCGCCGTTTTCGCCGACAAGACAGTGGATTTCCCCCTGGGCGACGCGAAAGCTGACGTTGCTGAGCGCCTTCACGCCGGGGAACTCCTTGGTGATGTTTTTCATCTCGAGGATTGGTATACTCATAGCACCTCCGGCTCAATAGAAATGTTGGGACAACTGATCAACTGATGAGAAGACTAACCCTTGAGCGAACCGGCAAGCAGCCCGCGCAAGAAGTAGCGTCCCAGGAAAATATAGATGAGCAGCGGCGGCAGCGCCGTCAGAAGCGATCCCGCCATCTGCACGTTCCAGGCGATGATCTGACTGCCAGCCATGTTGTTGAGCGCGACCGTGATCGGCCAGTTTTTGTTGCCGGTCAGGATCACCGCAAAGAGAAAGTCATTCCAGGCCGATGTGAACTGCCAGATCAGGACCACCACAAAGCTTGGCAGTGAAATGGGCAACAGGATGTGCCGATAGATGCCTAACATGGTCGAGCCATCAATCTGGGCAGCTTCGAGGAGTTCTTGCGGCAGCGCGGCGTAGTAGTTGCGGAAGGTCAGTGTGGTGATGGGAATGCCGTAGATGATGTGCGCCAACGCCAGGCCCGGCAACCCCTTGATCCCGGCTGCGCTCATGAACTGGACCAGGGGGATCAAAATGGACTGGTAGGGGATGAACATGCCGAACAGGATGAACGGAAAAATGAAATCGGCGCCGCGAAACTTCCACTTGGCGAGGATGAACCCGTTGAGTGAGCCAAGCATCGAGGAGATGACCGCGGCCGGGATGACCATCATGAAGCTGTTCCAGAGCGATGGGGAGAGCTTGGCAAAGGCCTCGCGGAAGTTGTCGAAATGGATGCCGTTGGGCAGATTCCACATCGTCTTCAGGTCAATTTCGGCGAAGCTCTTGAACCCGGTCACCAACATGACGTACATGGGGATCAGGTAGAAGATCGCCATGAGGATCAGGGGCACGTACAACCAGTTCTTGCCGAGGCGGAAGCGGCTGGTCATCGGTCCGTCTCCGTCTTCAGGGTGTAGCGGATATAGGGAATGATCAGAACCGCCACGCTGAGCAGCAGCATGATACCGATCGCGGCGCCGCGGCTGTAGAACAGCCCATCGAACGTTGTTTGCCACATGTAGATCGCGGGCACATCGAGCGGTAATTGCTTCCCGGCGATAGCGATAATCAGATCAAAGACCTTGAGCGACATATGGCCGAGGATGATGAGCGCACTCAATGTGACCGGCGCCAGTAACGGCAACATGACATAACGGTAGATCTGAACCTCGTTGGCGCCGTCAATCTGGGCCGCCTCGCGCAGTTCTTGTGGAATGGCGCGCAGACCGGCCAGGTACAAGGCCATGGTGTAACCGGACATTTGCCAGATGGCAGCCAGCGCGATGGCAGCCATGCCCCACTCAGGCGTGGTGTGCCAGGCATTCTTGAGAAAACCGAGATTCAGAGTGTCGAACAGCAGGTTGAAACCGCTGGTGCGTGAACCGGTCGCGGGATTCATCAACCAACGCCAGACCACGCCGGTCACGATGTAGGAAATAGCCATCGGGAAGAGGAAAAGGCTACGGAAGAATCCTTCCCCTTTCAGGCCCTGGTCCAACAGGATGGCTAACACGAAGCCCAGGAGGATGCTCCCGATGACGAAGACACCCGTGAAGATGAGAGTGTTCCGAATGTCAACATGAAAACGCGGATCGGAGAAGAGCTTGATGTAGTTATCCAGCCCGACCCAGGTGAAATCTGGATTCAGGCCTTTCCATTTGCTCAGTGAAACGCGTACCGACCAGGCGATGAAGCCATAGACAAAAATGAGCAGCGCCAAGATTGACGGCGAGATGAGGAGCACCGAAAGATAGCGGTCTCGGTTCTTCAATGCACGGAGCATGTCGGACCTCGTTTCAGTGGGTCAGATGTTGCTGGTTGCACTGCCGCGGAGGTTTTGGGCGAGATGGTGCGACCTCGCCGGGGCGAAGCCGCACCATCTCATTTCACTGCATTTTACTGCATTTTACTGCATTACTTGCAGGTGCCGGAGCTCTTGCAGGCGGCAGCCAGAGCGGCCTGGAAGACATCGGCCTTGCTGTCGGCGATGTACAGGCCGAGCGCGGTGTCAATTTCTGACTTCCAGGAGTCGTTGGCCACCACACCATGCGTCAGCGAGCCGACCACGGTATTGCTGGCCCAATCGGCCATAGCCGACTGCAGGTACTCGCCGAAGAGGGTCTTGTCACAGTCGGTGCGGGCGCAGATCGAGCCCTTGAGCGGGTTGAAGGCTTCCTGACCCGACTTGGAGCCGGCGATCTTCAGCCAGGCCGTCGCGGCATTGGCGTCGGGCGCGCCCACAGCCAGGACGAAGGAGTCAGACAGGAACTGGAAGGTGCCCACAGTGCCAGGAACCGGCGCCCAGCCGTAATCGGCCTGCGGCTTCTTGCCCAGTTCGCGGAAGTAGCCTTCGGCCCAGTCGCCCATGACGTTGAAGGCGGCGTCGCCGTTGACGACGAGCTGCGAGGCATCCTGCCAGGAGAGCGACGCCGAATCGGTGTTGGCGTAGGTGAGGACCTTGGCATAGTTGGCCAGGGCCGCGGTCACGTCAGCGCCGGTCCAATCGGTCGCGCCGCTCCAGAGTCCGTTGTACTTCTCCGGCCCAAGTGAGCCGAGCAGAACGGTTTCGAACAGGTGCATCTTGGTCCATTGTTCGCCCAGGGCCAGCGGTTGCACACCGGCGGCCTTCAGGGTGTCCATGGCCGTGATCCACTCTTCGACGGTGGTCGGCACCGTGATCTTGTTGTCGGTCAGGACCTTGGGGTTGTACCACAGCACGTTGGCGCGGTGGATGTTGACCGGGACGGAGTAGATGCTGTCAGCCTTAGAGATCAGCGGGATCAGGGTCTTGGGCATGACAGCGAGCCAGCCCTCGGCCGTGTAGAGATCGTTCAACGGCTGGATCTGCTTGCCATCAACATAGGTGCCGATGAGTTCCTGACCCGCGTGACCTTGCCAGCTATCCGGCGGATCGCCAGCTTGCAGGCGTGAGGCCAGCACGGCACGGGCATTGGTGCCAGCGCCGCCGGCGACAGCGGCATTCACGAACTCAATGTTCGGATATTGCGCCTTGAAGATCTTGATCATGGCATCAAGGCCAGCGGCTTCGCCGCCGCCCGTCCACCAGGAGAAGACCTCGACCTTGCCCTTGTCTGATGCCGGTGGGGGGGCAGCGCCGCCTGCATCCAGGCCGGTGAAGTCGCCGGCCTGGTAGTAGCCGGAGTCAATCAGGGCGGTCTTGACGTTGGCCTTGTCAACCGTGACCACGGCGGACTGGATAGCCGGCACGTCTGCCTTGCCGTTGTTGTAGGAACCCTTGGACGTTGGTGTCTTGCCTTCGAGCAGGGCCACGGCCGCGCCGATGGCGTCCTTGACCAGGGTGCGGACATCCTTGAAGACGGTCATGGACTGCTTGCCGTCAATGATGTACTGGACAGACGCCTTTTCAGCGTCCTGACCGGTGACCAGATAGCTCTTGACGTCCTTGTCAATGCCGAAGACGTCAGCGATGGCACGGGCGGTGCCGTCGTTGGGAGCGAGGACGAAGACGTTGCCCTTGTCCGCAGCCTTGGCGACGGTCAGGTTGGCTTCGGCCAGGTTCTTGGCGGTGTTGAAGTCCCAGTTGGTGGTGACCTGGCCGATGATCTTGGCCTGTTCGTCGCGGGTCAGCTTGGCCTTGGCCTGCAGGCCGACAGCCTCGGAGGAGTTCTTGATGACGAAGGTGCCATCGGCGATCTTGGGCTGCAGGACACCCCAGGCGCCTTCGAAGAAGATGAAGGCGTTGTTGTCAGAGGCGGCGCCCGCATAGAGGTAGAGCGGGTTGCCGGCGCCCTTAGCGTTATCAACCAGGTACTGCGCCTGCTGCGCGCCCACGGCAATGCTATCGAAGGTAACGTAGTAGTCTACCGCGTCGGTCTCGCGGATCAGGCGGTCATAGGAGATGACCTTGATGCCGGCGGCGCGGGCGGCGTCAGCCGCGGCGGCCGCGGCCGTACCGTCTTGCGGGCAGATCACGATGACCTTGACGCCCTTGGTGATCAGCGCCTCGACGTTGGCCTTTTCTTTGGCCGAATCGCCCTGGCTGAAGAGGATCTCAGCGTCGTAGCCGGCCGCGGTCAGCGCTTCCTTGAAGCGGGTCTCGTCCTGCACCCAGCGCGGCTCATCCTTGGTCGGCAGCACGATGCCGACTGCCAGCTTGCCGGTCGGCGCCGGGGCAACGCCGCCTGCCAGGCCGGTGAAGTCGGCGGCCTGGTAGTAGCCGGAGTCTATCAGGGCGGCCTTGACGTTGGCCTTGTCAACCGTGACCACGGCGGACTGGATGGCCGGCACGTCTGTCTTGCCATTGTTGTAGGAACCCTTGGCGCCCGGTGTCTTGCCTTCGAGCAGGGCCACGGCCGCGCCGATGGCGTCCTTGACCAGGGTGCGGACATCCTTGAAGACGGTCATGGACTGCTTGCCGTCAATGATGTACTGGACAGACGCCTTTTCAGCATCCTGACCGGTGACCAGATAGCTCTTGACGTCCTTGTCAATGCCGAAGACGTCGGCGATGGCACGGGCGGTGCCGTCATTGGGAGCGAGGATGAAGACGTTGCCCTTGTCGGCCGTCTTGGCAGAGGTCAGGTTGGCCTCGGCCAGGTTCTTGGCGGTGTTGAAGTCCCAGTTCGTGGTGACCTGACCGATGATCTTGGCCTGTTCGTCGCGGGTCAGCTTGGCCTTGGCCTGCAGGCCGACAGCCTCGGAGGAGTTCTTGATGACGAAGGTGCCATCGGCGATCTTGGGCTGCAGGACGCCCCAGGCGCCTTCGAAGAAGACGAAGGCATTGTTGTCAGATGCGGCGCCCGCATAGAGGTAGAGCGGGTTGCCGGCGCCTTTGGCGTTATCAACCAGGTACTGCGCCTGCTGCGCGCCCACGGCGATGCTGTCAAAGGTGACGTAGTAGTCTACAGCGTCGGTGTCGCGGATCAGGCGGTCATAGGAAATGACCTTGATGCCGGCGGCGCGGGCGGCGTCAGCCGCGGCGGCCGCGGCCGTGCCGTCTTGCGGGCAGATCACGATGACCTTGACGCCCTTGGTAATCAGCGCTTCGACGTTGGCCTTTTCTTTGGCCGAATCGCCCTGGCTGAAGAGGATTTCAGCGTCGTAGCCGGCCGCGGTCAGCGCTTCCTTGAAGCGGGTCTCGTCCTGCACCCAGCGCGGCTCATCCTTGGTCGGCAGCACGATGCCGACTGCCAGCTTGCTTGCTGGCTTCACCGCTGTCGGCGCGACCGTGGGCGCTACCGTGGCGCCCCCACAGGCTGACAGCAGAGTCGCTGTCAGAACCAACAGCGTGATCACAACAAAAAGCGAACTCTTCTTAGACACAGTTTCTTCTCCTTCAAGCATATCATACAATCTGATAGACTGACCGTCCTGCGGAAGCCCTCCGCGCGGACCGGTTCTCTATCACTTTCATCGAACGGCTGACGGCCTTATTTGCGCCTGTATTCCCTCCTTCTTGGGGTAGAATTGATGATCGTCAGAAACTCAATCAACCCTGTTCGTTGTCGAACCAGAGTCGCACAGCCGAGTTGATTAGAATGCGTACACCTTATTTTAGCACGATTCACGTTTTGCGACAACTAGCGAGGGCCAGACTGGGTCCGTTTCACAGGCGGGGCAGATAGAGCCTGTCAGGCAGTGCGGGCGTTTCCCGCACGCGCAGCACCAGCAGCCCGGCCTCGCCGTCAGCCACATAGGCCAGGGCGCCCGCGGCGTCCGCTGGCCGGCCCCGCACCGTGATGCCGCTGGCCTGGCCGGGCGTGGCGAAGGCGCCCGCTGCGGTTGGCTGTCTGGGATCGCGCACATCCAAGATTTGCAGCCCGCCGTAATAGCCGTCTGCCACAAAGAGCAGATCATCCACCAGGGCCAGGCCGCTCGCCCAGCCGGGGGTGTCGAACGCGGCCAGCCGCTGCGGATGCGCCGGGTCGCTGAGATCCAGGATGGCGAGGCCGGCCGCGCCGCGCGCCACATAGGCCAGGCTGCCGTGCAGCAGGACGCTCAACGCCGGCGCGGCGTCGCTGCTGCTGCTGAGCAGAAGAGGCTGCGTCGGCGCGGTGATGTCGAACAGGTGCAGCCCGCCGCTTCCGGCTGCCACCAGCGCCAGGGTGCCTGTGATCCAAACGCCATTGGCCCAGCCCGGCGCCTGACCCGCGCCGATCAGCGCCGGCGCCGCCGGATCGCTGACATCCACGATCTGCAAACCGCTGCTGCCGCCGGCAACGCCCAGCAGGTCGCCGGCCAGGTGCAGGGCGCGGGTGCTGCCGGGCAAATCGAGCGCACTCAGACGCCGCGGCGCGGCGGCGTCGCCCACGTCAAAAATGGTCAGACCGCCAAAGCGAGTGTCGGCAACGAAGGCCAGGGGTGCGGCTGCCGCGACAAAAGCGGCCCAGCCAGGGGAGATCGTGTGCGCGCCGCGCCAGGTCAACCGCGCTGGATCGTGCGCGTCCACCACCTGCAGGCCGCCAGCCTCCGCCGCCAGGTAGATGGCGGGAGCCGGCGCCTGCGCCACAGCCGTCTGCCAGACCACCCCTGGCGTGGGCAGCGCGTGGCGCAGACTGACAGGCCGGCGCACATCAAGCAACTGCAGGCCGGCCGAGTCGGCCGCGACCAGCGCCAGGTCGCCCAGTAACTGGACACGCCAGGCGCTGCCGTCTGTGGCAAACGCGCCGATCAGGATAGGCGCGGCTGGGTTGCTGACATCGGCCACCTGCAGGCCGCCACGACCGTCGGCGATATAGGCCAGGCTGCCCTGCACGCGCACGCTGTTGGCGCGGCCAGGGGTGGCGAGGGCGCCCAGCAGGCGGGGCGCGGCCGGATTGCCGACATCGAGCACGAAAAGTCCGCGGTCGGCGACGGTGAGATAGGCCAGGCTGCCTTGCAGCGCGACATCGGTCGCAGCAACGCCCAGGTATTCGCCGGCGACGGCGGGGTGGCCGGGGTCGCTGAGGTCAATGATCTGCAGACCGCCCGGAAATTCCTCGTTGTCGCCGGCTGTGACGAAGGCCAGCGCGCCCGCCATCACCACCCGGTTGGCGCCGCCGCGGATCGGTTGATTGGCGACGCGCCAGGGCCGCGCCGGATCGCTGACATCCACCAATTGCAGGCCGCCGATCCAATCGGCCACCAGGGCCAGGGTGCCGCTGATGGTCACCCCATCCGCGCGGCCCGGCGTGTCGAAGCTGCCCAGCAGGGTTGGATTGGCCGGGTCGTGGACATCCACCAGGTGCAGGCCGCTGTCGCCGGCCGCCAGCAGGGCCAGGGCGTCGGTCAGGACGATGCCAGACGCCACCCCTGGCAGCGTCAGGCCGCCGACGGTGAACGGAAAGGTGGGGTCATGCACGTTGACGATCTGCAGACCGCCCGCGCCGTCCGCCACGTAAGCCAGATCATTCGCCACAGTCAGGTCGAGCGCGGGGCCGGGGGTGGCGAGGGTCAGGTTGAGCGCGAACGGGTCGCCGGTGTCGAGGATGAGCAGGCCGTTGCGGCCGGCCGCGACGAAGGCCAGGCCGTCGGTCAGGGCCAGGCCGTAGAGCGGCGTGCCCGCGGCGAACGCGCCGCGCGGGGTTGGTCGGCTCGGATCGCTGATGTCGAGCACACGAAAGCCATCGAAGGAATCGGTGAGGAAGGCGCGCTGGTTCATCACGGCGATGGCGTAGACGCCGTTGCCGTCGTCGAAGTGGCCGATGAACCGCGGCGCGGCCGGATTGTCAACGGCAAGCACGCTCAGCCCGGCCGCGCCGAGCGCGACGAAGGCGAGATCACCGGCCAGGGCGATGTCCTGTGCGCCGGCCAGGGGAACAACAGCCAGGCGGCGGGGCGCGACCGGGTCCTGTACATCGAAGATGTGCAGGCCGCTGTCGGCCGCGGCCACGAAGGCGCGGCCGTTCGCCAGACTGACCTGCCGCGCTTCGGGCAGGCGCCAGGCGCTCAGCAGCCGCGGCGCGTCCGGCCGGCTGATTTCGATGATCTTGAAGCCGCCGAAAAAAGGCCCGCTTTCGGCCAGATAGACGAAAGGCCCGGCCGTCGCCACGCCCAGGCTGCGGCCGTTGGTATCGAGTCCGCCGCGCCAGATCGGCGCGGCAGGCGTGCTGACATCAAGCAGATGCAGGCCGCTGTCACCTGCGGCCACGGCAAGCAGGCTGCCGGCCAGGGCCAGGTCTTGAATGACCGCGGGCAGCGGTTCGCTCTGCCCGATGACGACGGGCGCGGCCGGCTGGCGCATGTCCAGCACCCACACCTGGCGTCCGACGCCCAGGTAGGCGAAATCGCCGGCCAGGGCAATGGCCAGGCTGGGGCCGCCAAGTTGGCCCACGGGGTCGAGCGTCAGGCGGGTGAGCGGCGCCGGCGCCTGGCCGCGGGCTGCGGGCGCCGCGGTCAGGAGGCAGACGAAGATCAAGAACGAACGGAAGCGCGTCATGGGGAACCACCATCGAGATACGGGCGCAGGGTCATGTGACACTAGCACCGGTCATCCGTGATCGCACAACCCGTCTCCGCCCCAGGGGGACGGTTGAATTCATCCTCCGCAGTCGTGGCAGGAGTAGCCTCATCCAATCGTCCCTACGGGACGACTCCTCTGCGCTCTCTGCGACCTCTGCGGTGAAAAATGTGACTGCGTTCGGAATGGCTGGACGCCAGACATCAAAGGCGCTCAGGGCGGGAACACCCATTCGGCAAGGAGACCGTCGAGTTGGCAGGCGCAGGATGTTTCGGCTGTGGTGAGAAAATCGTCCGCGGTCGCCGTGCGCCAGCGGTAGGCGGCGCTGAAGTCTTTGAGAAATTGGACGAAGATGGCGTCGCCCATCTGTTCCCGCAGCGCCAGCAGGAAGAGCGGGCCTTTGCCGTAGACGATGGCGCCGTAGGCGCGGCCCTCGTAGCTGGCGACGGGCAGCCCAATCGGTTGATCGTTGGCGGCCTTGACGCGGTTCCAGCGCTCGTTGAACGAATTGAGCACGCCGGCGCGGCCCTCAGCGCCGTAGCGATCTTCGAAAAAGAGCACCGTGGCATACTGGGTGATGGCCTCGTCCAGCCACGGCTCGCGCACCTGGTCGTTGCCGAGCAGGTTGTACCACCACTGGTGGGCCACCTCATGCACGACGGCGATCTGGAAGAAGGAGCCGACCTCATCGAACTGATCGTAGAGGCGGTCGGCAATGACGACAAGACCGGGATATTCCACGCCGCCGGCGTCGGTTGGCGTGGCCACAACGTCTAGCTCGGTGTAGGGATAGGCGCCAAAGGCCTGCTGGTAAATGCCAAAAGCCTGGCTGGCCCAGTCGAGAGCCGCCGCGCCGCCTTTGGCATGTTCTGAAGGGAAGTAGGCGTTGATGGTGACATCGCCGACGAGACGGCTGGCGAGGGTGAAGGTGTTACTGGCTACCAGGTTGAACTCGCGCTGCGGGCCGCCCACGAGATACCAGGTTTTGGTGTCATCTGGATTGGCTTTGGTTTCAACGGTGATGCCGGTCGCCACCACGGTCAGCGCGGCCGGGGCCGTGACCCAGACATCGTACAGGCCAGGGTCGGCCGTGGTCATGTCGCCAAAGAGGGGCGGCGTCTGCAATTCCCAGCCGGCCGAGCCGATGCGGGGCACGGTGGGGTAGAACTGCGCCAGGGCCAGGACGCCAGCCGCATAGCCGAAGGTGCTGTAGTTGCCGCCGCCTTCGTTGGGCAGTGTCGCCTCGAATTCCAGGAAAAGTTCGGTCGTGGCTTGCGGGGCCAGCGGTTGCGGCAAGGAGACCACCGCGGCTGAATTCTCGGCCAGCAGGCGCGGCGACGCGGGCGCGCCGGCGATGGTCAGGGCGACGATGCGCAGGACGGTGTCTGTGCGCCCCAGGTTGGGGTAGAGGCGCAGGGGAATTTCGGTCAGGGGTGCAGGGCTGTTATTGGTGAAGCGTATCCAGGCACGGCCGCTGATCTGGCGCTGCTCCAGATCGAGGCGAATGTCCATTTGATAGTGCAGTGGAGGCTGCGCGGCGGTCAGGTCGGCCTGCGTGGTGGGACGCAGCGCCTGCGCAAAGCGGGTCAGGTCGGTCCAGGAGGCGGGTGCGAGCAGCGCGCTTGCCGGCGGCAGCGACGTTGGGGATGGCATGACGGTCGGCGCGGGGGAAGCGGCATCGGTGGGCGTCGCCGCGACGCGCGTCGGCTCAACCGGCGTTGCCGCGGGCGTTGGCGTTGGGGTGCGTCGCAGGCCGGCGCAGGCGCTCAGGAGCAGCGCCGCGGTCAGCAGCAGGCACGAGAGGCGGAATATTCTGGTGCGCCCCGAATTTATTCGGCGGCTTGATATGTGTAATTTCATGGCGTGACGTAGCTCAGGACCCACTCATTGTAAATGGCGGCCAGCGATTTACCGCTCAGGCGTTCGGCCAGGCTGACAAAATCGGCCGGTTGCACTTCACGAAAACGGTAGCGCTGTACGTAGGCCTTCAGGATGCGAAAGAACATGTCGTCGCCTACCTCCTGGCGCACCGCGTGGAAGAACAGTGCGGCTTTGGCGTAGACGATGGTCTCGTAGCGACCGGCGCCGAACGCGCTGGCCGGCTGATTGACGACGGCATCCAGGCCATTGTTGCGCGCGTAAGTGACCGGCGTCTGCCAGCGGTTAGCCAACAGATTGTCGGCCGCTGCCTGACCGCGCACCGCCCCCAAGTAGACATAAGTCGAATACTCCGCCAGCCCCTCATCCAGCCAGGGTGTGCGCACCGGGTCATTGCCGACCATGTTATACCACCACTGATGGGCCACCTCATGCACGATGAGAAACTCCAGGTCTTGCGTCCGTTGGCGATAGAGGCCCAGTCCGATCAAATCGAGGCCTGGGAATTCCATCCCCCGGTATTGCAGAGGTGAGGCGACGATGTCCATCGCGGGGTAGGGATAGCGGCCGTAGTGATCCTGGTAGACGCGCAGGGCCGCGGCGGCTATCTGCAGGGCTTCGTTTCCAGTGACCTCATCACCTGACAGGAAATACGAATTGACCGTGGTGCTGTACGCGCTGGTAGATACGACGTGAAAATCGGGGCTGAGGGTCATCATCCATTCACGAATGGGGCCGCTGGTCCAACGCCAGGTATCCTGACCGTCGGCGGATGATGTGCGGCCAAGCAGCACACCGGTGGCGACGACGGTGAAGGTGCTGGGGAGGGTGGCGGTCACCTGGTAGAGCGCGGCCTGGGTGAATGCGGTGTCGCCGTAGGTCGCGGGCATGTCCAGGCGCCAGGGAATGGGTTCACTGGCAGCCGCGGCCGCCTGGTCGAATACGGCCAGGACCGGATAGGCCAGCGGCAGATTGAGGATGCCCTGACTGGCGCCAAACAGAACGTACGGCTCAGTGGGCGCGGGCGCTTCCACGGAAAAAATCAGGTCGAGCGTCAGTGAAGCGCCCGGCGCTACCGGCTGCGGCGGCGCCACGCGAATGGCTGTGCGGTCGGCCGCGTAGCTGAACGGCAGCGGCCGGCCCGCCCGCTGCACGCTGGCAATTTCCATTTCGCCATCGAAATGTGGCAGGTTCGGGAAGAGGCGGAAGTAGAGGTCGCCCCAGGTGAACTGCGTGTCATTGGTGATGATGACCTCCTGGCTACCCTGGATCGTGCGCGTTTCAGGGTCAATCTGCAGATCAAGGCTATAGCGGGGCCAATCACTACGGCTGTCCAGGATGTTTTGGCTGAGGGGCGCGAGGCCAGCCCGGTAAGCCGCCCAGGGGTCCGGCTTGGGGCGATTGAAGAGCGTGCAGCCGGCCAGGAGCAGCAGCAGGCTGGCGAACATCAGCCCGGCAGCCAGCCTGGCGCCGCGTTCTTTCCAGGTTTGGTTCGAGGTTGTCATGGTGGCGATAGGATCCAGTTACGTGCGATCATTCTGCTCGGTCTGTCAGAAGCCCTGATGCGATCAGTATATCATGGCTGACTTTTGAAGGCAAGGGCGATGGGGCGGAACGATGAACAGATTGTTGAGCGGATGCCAATTTGCACTTATAATGCGGCCAGGAGGTGAAACATGATCGAGGCGATTTCTAATATCTTGACGGCGTTCGGGCTGTCTACGTCGGCCGGGTTGAATGCGTATGTGCCGCTGTTGACGGTGGCGCTGCTGGCGCGCTTCACCGATTTGATTGCGTTGAGTTCACCGTGGGACACGCTGGAGAATCCGTGGATTATCGGGCTGCTTGTGGTGCTGTTGGCGATCGAGGTGCTGGCGGACAAGATCGTGGGCATTGACCACATCAACGACGCCATCCAGACCTTCGTGCGGCCCGCGGCCGGGGCTGTCCTGTTCGCGGCCAGCAGTCACACCATCAGCGATGTGCATCCGGTGCTGGCGCTGGCCTGCGGGCTGCTCCTGGCCGGCGGTGTGCATGCGGTCAAGGCGACGGTGCGGCCGGTGGTTAGCGCCACCACGGCCGGGCTGGGCAATCCGATCATCAGTACGGCCGAAGATGTCATCGCCGTGACCGTCTCGCTCACCGCGATCATCGTGCCCGCGCTGATGCTCCTGATCGTGCTGGCGGTGGCCTGGCTGGTCTGGCGCCTGCTCCGCCGCCGGGCGCCATCTGCGCTCTGAGCCACACGCTTTCGCGATTCATTTGCGCCGCTGTCCGACCTGATCATGGCTGAGCGAGATGCTCGATGAGCTTGGTTTCAGCGCCTGCTGGCAGTCGAACTCCGTCACCGGCATCGCACAGGATATCTCTGCAGGCTGAGCGGCGTCATTTTCCTGGCGGGCGATCATGCTGCAAGGCGTTCTTCAACTCGTCTGCGCAAGATCCACAGCTCATCATGATTGAATTCCTCGATCGCCGAGAGAAACAGCGAGAAAGGGATCTGAAGGCGTACCATTGGCTCCGTTTTGAACAGGTTTTGACGCAGCAAGTCTGCCAATTGAAAAGCGTCCTCCCACACATCCGATGCGCTCATCATCGGCGCTTCTGGTTCATGAACTGATTTCTGTTCCATCCTTGCCTCGTATTCTGTCGTGCCATTTCATAGACCCGTTGAATGAACGGCACCCCGTAATAAGTGCCTTGCTGCCGACATTGTTCCAATCGTCGTTTCAAATCGTCTGCAGTTATCAGGCCAATCTGCACCGCCAGCAGCAGTACTCCAGGGAAACCGGAGAGCTTGATACCCAATTGCCTGGCTACGGCGCGAGCGGCAAGTTCATCCAGGAGAAGAACGTCCGTTTGGTATTCGGGGCGTAGAGCAAGTGTGATTGCCTGCGCTTCGCCCAAGTGGTTTTCGATGACCGGATCGTTGTTGGCAGGATGCTGGGCGATTTGTTCCGCAATGGTGTAAGCCCGCTGTTCTTCTCGTGTTGTCAGCGAAATGATCGCTAGAGGCGGAGTCGCTGCCTGCACCTCAGCTTCCCAACCATGACGAACCAACTCACTGAGACAGACGTTCGAGAGACGAATTTCTGCAAATATCTGGACGAGCAACGCAAGGCTGTTCGATTGAAAAGCAGAGATTAGTGGGCCAGTATTGCAGATCGCCTTGAAGTCAGTATTGTTTTCTGGTAATTGCGTCATTGTCTCCTCACGTGGAGTCAGTACATAACACGAATAACATTTCCAGACGTTGAACAACCTGCATTGGTCCCTATTTTACCACAGACGGATGGAAACCTCTTTTTCAATGACCTCCCGCGTACAGGCACAGATCCCATGCTGCCTCGAATCCTGCCGCGGCATTTTGTCCGAAGGCGGCGGCGACATCCTGACGGGCCTGGCGCACGGCGGCCAGCATGGCCTCTGACAGCCGTTCTGCGTCCAGCCCGCCCGCCTTGTGCAGGCGGATGAGCGCGGCGGTCAGGCCGGCCAGCGCCGCGGGGCGACTTTCGCCGGCAGCGGCGGGATGGTCACGATGCAGGGCACGCCCTTGAGGAACAGCACCGCGGCGGCTCGCAGCAGCGCCGCCTCTTCGTAATCGGCCCGCTGCGCATCGGTCTGCCCCAGGCCGGCGCTTCAGGATGACCAGGCGCAGGCGCAGCGGGGCTCCGTTGCTTGACATCCTCTCAGCGCGGCGACTACCAGGCCCCAGCCGAACTGCGCCAGGCCCGGCCCACGTCCACGGTCATGTCGCAGGCGCGGCGCTGCAGCAGGGCTTGATCCGCGCGCAGCCGCTGCTGTATTTCGGGCGGCAGCAGCTGTTCGGCGCGGCCGCCATACGCAGAACACGCCGCCGGGCTAGCCTCTCGCGCAGATTATACTTGTCACCATGGCCGTCTTATGCTACACTGGCGCCCAGAAAAATGGAGAAGTGCGGAGAATCAAGGAGTGCAAAGAAATGGTTGCCACAGCTACTGCCATCTATGAGAAAGGCGTTCTACGCCTGCTGACTCCTGTCAGTTTGCCGGACCGGGCGCGTGTGCATCTGCGTATCCAGGTGGAAAACAAAATGGGGAGATGAGACGCAAACGCTCACAGCCGTGTTGGAGGCTTTGGCCTGGTGAAGCCGCCGCAGCCGTCCTGAGGATACGAAAGATCTCATCGGCTCGCCGCTGAACTTGCACGGATGTACGGAGCGGCGGAACGCTGTCTGACCTGATCATGGCTGAGCGAGATGCTCGATGAGTTTTTATTATCTGGACACCAGTGCCTTGGTCAAACGCTATGTGGCGGAAGATGGTAGCCGTTGGTTGGAAACTGCGATCTTCCAATCCACCGATAACATGGTGCTGATCTCCAGGATCACGGTGGTCGAGATGCGAAGTGCGCTGGCTCGACGCCGGCGAGAGGCATCTATTCAGCCCCATGATCACGCCGATGCGCTTAGCGCACTGAGTGAAGATTGCCTGCTGCGTTATCCTTTTGTCGAGTTGGAGTCACCCGTCGTTGATTTAGCTGGAGAATTGCTCGACCAATACCCTCTCCGGGCGTACGATGCTGTGCAGCTGGCTTCGGCGCTCGTGGTACACCGCCTGTTGATTGAAGCGAATTTGGCTCCTCTCATTTTTGTCTCTGCCGATGACAAGCTGCTGACTGTTGCGCGAGCCGCCGGATTGCAGACTGACAATCCGAACATCCAGGCGACCTGACACCTGAATCCCACAGAGGTTGATGGAACTTACCAGTGTCTTTTCCTCACCATTCTGCCGCGTACAGGCACAGATCCCACGCCGCTTCGAATCCTGCTGCGGCATTTTGTCCGAAGGCGGCGGCGACATCCTGACGGGCCTGGCGCACGGCGGCCAGCATGGCCTCTGACAGCCGTTCTGCGTCCAGCCCGCCCGCTTTGTGCAGGCGGATGAGCGCGGCGGTCAGGCCGGCCAGCGCCGCGGGGGCGACTTCCGCCGGCAGCGGCGGGATGGTCACGATGCAGGACACGCCCTTGAGGAACAGCACCGCGGCCAGCTCGCGCAGCAGCGCCGCTTCTTCGTAATCGGCCTCGCTGCGCGCATCGGTCTGCCCCAGGGCCGGCGCTTGCAGGATGACCAAGCGCAGGCGCTCGAAGCGTGCGGGCAGGTCCTCCACCGCCAGCGTGCGGCCGCGCTCCGCCTGGTAGAAGCTGCTCTGCGCCATCAGCTGCTGCGCGGCGCTCAGCTTCAGGCGCACGCCGGCCGTCGCCCGCATCGGCGCAGCCTGCAAGTGCAGCACGGTCGGCGCAGGCTCCGGCGGCCGCTCGATTCCTTCCCCCAGGCCGCCGACCATCAGCGCAATCCCGGCCTTCTGGCTGGCCTCCCAGGCCCGCTGCGCCATCTCCTGCTGCTCGAAGCCGTCGGCCAGGCTTGCCACGACGACGGGCAGCGGCTGCTCATCCTGCGGGGCCGGCTGAGCGCCGGGCAGCACGCGGCGCAGACGCAGCGGCGCTTCCCGCGGCTGCTTGACATCCTTCAGCGCGGCGACTACCAGACCCTCCCAACCGAACTGCGCCAGGCCCGCTTCCACGTCCACAGTCATGTCGCAGGCGCGGCGCTGCAGCAGGGCCTGATCTTCGTGTAGTCTCTGCTGGATTTCGGTCGGCAGCAGCGGTTCGGCGCCGCCGCCATACGCGGTGAACGCGGCCGCCGGGCTGGCTGCCTGCGCCAACTGCGTGCGTTGAGCCATGATGAACGGCCAGCGCCAGACCCAGCGCCAGGTCAGGCGGGAGTAGGTCATCTCCACGGGCGGCAGACTGCGCCAGGTCGGCGCCGACGCAGCGTCGGTCGGCCCGGTCAGGCGCAGGGTCAACTGCGGCCGGCTGCGGACGCGGAACTGACGGCGCAGGAGAGCCGGGATTTGCGCTGCGAGTCCGATGACGAACAGCGTGGCGAGGGTCAGGCCGATGCGCGCCGGCGTACCGATTTCCTGGTCGGACGGCATGCCGAGGGTCCGGGCGGCCCAGGTGAGGCCCTGGTTGAACAGCCAGTAAATCCCGCCCCCGACTGCGACGACAATGGCCAGGCCCAGGACAATGACCAGGTTGTTGGCGCTGAAGATTTTGCCGAGCCAGGCGCGCAGGCGAGAGGGCGCCGGCTTGTCCACCTCTTTGCCCGGCAGCGACCGCAGCGCTTCCAGTTCCGGCGGCAGCCTGACGGTCTTGTCGTCAGCGGTGACGCCGAACGATCTGGCCGCCCATTCCAGGATGTCGCTCAGGCCCGACGGCCGCTCCTGCAGGGCCAGCAGCGCCGCCTGCGCCGCGATGGCGCGCACCAGCCAGGGCTGCCAGCCCAGCGGCCAACGCGGCGCCTTGTTCATCAGGCCGCCCACGCGCACGATGTCGCCGTCCTGGGCAGCCACGGTCAGGTCGTCCCAGTTGAGGAGTGACAGGTTGACGAACGGCAGCCGCGGGAAAAGCGCCTTTGCCCCCTGCAGGGCCTGCTCCAGCGTTTTCTGCTGCCCGGCGCAGGCCGCGGCCAGGGCCAGGGTGATCTGCACCCGGAAGCCGAGCGCCGCATCGCCGGCCTGTTCAGCCCAGGCGGCCGCCTGCTGCAGGATGCCGATGGCGCGCTCCGGCAGCCGCAGCGCCAGCAGCTCGCCCTCGTCCCAGGCAACCTGGGCGGCGCGGCGAATGCCCACGCGACCGGCCAGGTCGGCGGGCGCACCGGCTGCGGCGGGCGTCAGGGCCAGGCTGCGCAGGTGCAGGATGAGCGCCTGCACCGGTTCGTGCGGATGGGCCTTTTGCCAGGCAGCCGCAGCGCGCCAGGGCGCCGAATCGCCGCGCCGCGGGGCAGGCGACGGCCACTGCTGATCGAGGTAGATGCGTTCCTGCTCGTCGAACAGCCGCGAGGCCTCGTCGAAGGTGGGGTTGGCGAGCGTGTCGGGGCCGGGCGTCCAGGCCGGCAGCAGGGCCAGCGCGGCCTGCAGATCGTCTGCGCTGCGCACGGGCCGGCTGCGCCACCAGGCATGGGCCGCGTCAGCCAGGATGGCGACGGGCTGAGCACCGGGCGCGGCCAGGCCCGCAGTCGCCAGGAGCTGCGGCTGAATTTCCGGGTAAACGGTCTGCGACACCAGCCCTGATCCGATGTCCGCGCCGAGACCCACATCACGCAGGCGGAACTGGCGCACGATGGCGAGCCGCGCCGCCAGGATGGCCCGCTGCCCGGCCAGGTTGACCGCGCTTTCCGCGGTGGTTTGCGCCTGGCGCAGGGCTTCGATGGCCTCGTCCACCGCGCCAGTCTCGGCGCGCGCCACGGCCAGCGCGGCGAAGAGCGGAGGCGTCGCGTCATGAATGGCCGCGGCGCGTGCGGCGTTGGCGGCGACGGGCAGGGCCAGGGCCGCGTAGGCGTCTGGATTGGCCGCGGCGCTGGCCGCGTGCAGTTCCAGCAGCTTTGCGCCCAGGCGGTCTGCGTCCAGCGTGCCGGGGTTGGGCGGCTGCGCGCCGATCTCGGCCAGCGCGTCGGCGGGCGAGAGCAGGGCCGGATGGGCCAACTGACTGAATTCCAGCCGGACCCGTGCGTTGAGGTCGGCGGGCGGCAGCCAATCGAGCCAGGTGAAATCGGACCCCATGGGAACCGGAAGGCGCGCCAGCTCCAGGGCCTGGCGGGCGGTCGCCAGCGCGGCGGTCAGCTCGCTGCGGCCGGCCAGCTCACGCGCGGTGAGCAGGGCGGCCCAGGTGCGCAGTTCCAGCGGCAGCGCCGGCGACGAGGCGCCGGCCGCGGCCAGCAGGTCGGCCAGGGGCGCCTGGCCCGTTTCGGCGGCGGCCAGGAGTGCGGCGATGGCCTGGGGATCGGTGGGTTGATCGGGCCTGATGAGGCCGGCCAGCCGTTCCAGCCAGGCGGCGCGCGGTTCGGCGGGCAGATCGGCCGGCGCGGTGGCAAGGCAGCCGGCCGCGGCGCGCAGGGTGAGGAGGCGCCGCGGCGCGTCCTCGTCCACAGCCGTTGGCGGCGCGGCGGCTGCGGTCAGGATCGCCAGGGCTTCTTGCCAGCGCTCGTGCAGGTCCCGCGGCCGGCGCAGATGCAGGAGGGCGGCGTTGTAAGTTGCCAGCACCGCGGCGCGCAGCGGGGTGTCGCTGCCGTCCAGGCGACCTTCCGCGGCCAGGCGGCGGCGGTCCCCCTCCCATTCGGCCTGGGCATCGGCCGAGAGCGGCTGTCCGCGCCACCAGCCGCTGGGCCGGAACGCGCCGACCGCGCCGCCGCGGGCCAGGATGCGGTCGCACACTGTTTCCAGCCAGGGCCAATCCCTGGGGTTGGCAAAGCGCTCTTCGATCTGCGCCCACCAGGCCGGCGCAGCGGCCGGGTTGTCGGACAGGAGCAGACGCAGGGCGTTGTCCAGGTGCGTGGTGCTGAGCGCGTCGGTCGGCGCGGCGAGGGTCAGAGCGCGCAGGTACGCGGCGCCGCGGTGGCCGGCCAGGTCGAGCGCTTCTTCGTCGCGGCGCATGAAGTAGGCGCGCAGTTTGGGCAGGAGCAGCCGGTCCACTTCCAGGAACGGGTCCTGGTGGTCCATCCACTCCTGCCGCGCCAGGGCGTCGAAAAGGTCTTGCCAGCGGCTGCGGACTGCGTCCCCTGGGATGGGCTGCGGCACGGCCAGTTCGGTCCCCGGCGGCGGTGCGGCAGCCTGGGAGGCAGCCGGGTCGCCGGCTGCTGCGGCCAGCATGGGGAGGTCGAAGCGGCCCAGGAGCGCGACGGTCGGCATGAGGTCGCGCAGGGCGCGAGGCTGCAGGCGGCCCATGATGCGCAGGTCAATGTACTGATCCGCGTCCGCGCTGCGAATCGTCTGCGCGTCCAGGCCGGGCGCCTCACGCACCCAGGCCGCGATCAGATCGAGGTCGAAGGGGCTGCAGCGCGGCACGTCGGCCGGCGCGCGGCCGGGATCGGTGAAGATCAGGCCCTCCAGGCGGCCGTACTCCGGGCTGCGCTCGATGATGGCGGCGATGCGATCAGCCGGCTCCGCGGGCACGCCGGCGCGGGCGGTGAGAAAAGTGCGCGCTTCATCGTGGGTGAAGCCGCGGATGGCATGGAGGCGCAGGTAGGGCCGCGAGGGGCAGGGGCTGCGCGGTGGGCCATTGCCAGCCCGCGCCGGCCGAGGCCAGTGGCCGCCGGCCGCAGAAGATGACCCGCACCTGCACGCCGGCGCGCTGCGCCAGGGCCTGCATCTGCTCCAGGATGGCAAAGGTGGCGCGCACGTTGAGGGGAACTTCGCCGCCCGCGCTGATGCGCGCCAGCTCCTCGCAGGTGTCGAGGATGAGCACCACCGGCTGCGGCAGGGTGCGCAGCGCCTCGATGAACACGGCCAGCACATCCAGGAACTTGGGATCGTCCGTGGGTAGGGGCAGCGGCGCGCCGAACACAGGCGGCAGCATGCCCTCGTGCAGGGTTTTGACGCGGTCGCGGAAACGCTCGAACGCGCGGCTGCTGGCGCGAGTCTGCCCGTAAAGCGCCAGTTCGGCTGACAGGCGCTCCAGGAGCAGCCCGGGCGCGGCCGTGGGGTATTCGGGCCTGAGGTGATCGAAGTCCACGCGGGCGCAGGCGGCCCGGCCCTTGAAGCGCTCGTCGTCGGTCAAGAGCAGGGTCAGATGGCGCACGAGCATGGTTTTGCCCACGCCGCCCAGGCCGACGTAGTGCAGCGCCCACTCGTCAGGCGGGCTGACCAGCAGATCATCGAAGGCTTGCATTTGCTCGGCGCGCTCCAGGAAGCGCCCCAGGTGGCGGCGGTCGAAGTCGCGGCGGTGGAAAAGCTCCAGTCGAGCGCCGGCGCGCTGCACCGCGGCCAGCATTTCACCGCCGAACAGCTCTGCCAACGGCGCGGCGGCTTCGATCCAGCGCAGGGCTTCATTAGTATCCCCCCCGGTATCTCCCTTGCCTGGAATCAGCAGGGCCTCCAGCTGCCGGTCGAGCGCTGCGGCCGCGTTGCCAAGCTGTTTGGCCGCGTCGCCGGGCTGTTTGGCCAGCGGCGCGGCCGGTTCGGCCCAGCGCCGGGTGGCCGGGGGAACCGTGGCAGGTTCAGGGAAGCGCCGGATGCGTTCGCCGATCAGGCCCGCGGACCTGCGCAGCGCGGCCTGTCCGGCCGAACGATCGGCCAGGGTGCGGGTCAAGATGTCGCTGCGCATGCCGGGCGCGGCCCAATAGGTCACGACTGCGGCAGAGGTCGGCGGCGCCAGGCCCAGGTCAGCCAGCATCTCGGGGTCGTAGCCGCTGAGGTCAGGGGATTTTGGGGGAGGATGGAGATTGGAGTCCGGAGATTGGAGTCCGGAGACCGGGGAACTCTCGTCCCCCACGAACCCGATCTCTGGTCTCTGATCTCTGATCTCTGATCGAGCAGGGGCGTCACTCAGGGCGAGTCCGGTGCGCACGGCGTTCTCGAAGAGGCTTGGCAGCGGCTGTTTGCCGGCCGGGAATTCGCACCAGGCGGCCAGCGGCAGGGTCCAGACCGGCGGCAGGGCCAGCCAGAGCAGCGCTTCGTCGCTGAAATCGCCCAGGCGCCGCGCGCGGATGGTGGCGAGCGGTGTGGATGGGGCGCTCATCGGTCGCCGCCGAATGAATTCGGGGCGAAGGGGCGTGCCGCCGCAAGGTCGCCGCCGAATGAATTCGGGGCGAAGGGGCGTGCCGCCGCAAGGTCGGCCTGCGCCGACCGGCCGAGCGCCCACGAAGATGGACGCCCGGCGGTGCGCCCATCAGGCGCGATTTCAATCGCTCGCCTAGATTCGTCCGAGCAGTAGGTCATCCTGCACCTCTTCCAGGATTTGTGCGGCCTGCGCTTCTTCGATGACTTGCAGGAACGGGTCGTTGTTGAACAGCCGCGAGGGGGCGCCGCCGACGGTCGCGGCCAGGCGCTCGAAGAAGGTCTGCACGTCGGCCGGGCTGGCCTGGTGACTGACGACCAGCGGCAGTTGGTCAGGGTCGGGGTAAAGGCTGCGCCAGAAAAGGAACTGGGTGTAGGCGAGCCGCGCTTCGATGTCGGTGAACGATTTGAGTTCCTGGTGCATGACGTAGACGCGGCCCAGGAAACTACGGATGACGCCATCGGTGGCCTCGTTGGCGACGCCTGCCTTCGAGAAGGTCAGCACGACGGGCAGCGGTTCCGGGTCTTCGGCCAGCGCCAGGCCGCGGTTGGTGATGAGGGTGTTGAGCAGATCGCGCACGATCGGTTCGTCGAAGCGATGCAGATCATCGAGCAGCAGCAGGAGGCGGCGCTGAGCGCTGTTGCCGGCCAGGCGGCTGGCCGCGGCCAGCGCGGCCAGGTCCAGGCGCAGGGCCGCGGCCACCAGGCCCGGCGCGTTGTAGGCCGGCGCGCTGAGCAGGTTGAACTGTTCCTGGATCGAAGGATGCAGGCCCGGCCCGGCCTTGATCGCCGCGCCGAGCAGCGGTTCGAACTGGGCAAACCGGGCCGGGTTGATGGTCGCGATCTGGCCGAAAAGCCGGCCAAATTCAAGACGCGTGTCGCAGAATTCGATCAGCCGCTGCACGCGGTCCGCGGCTGGCTGCGCGATCAGGGCGTCATGCACCTCACGAAAATGATCGAAGATCAGGGTGTCGAGATCATCTTTGGTCAGCGCGGCGAGGATCAGTTGGCGGATCAAGCCGGTCTGGTAGGTGGAGGTGGCGACCGGCAGTTGTTGGCCGCGGTGCAACAGGTTGAGCTTGACCACCTCGCTGTCGGCCGGCAGTTCCAGGCGCGGCAGGCCAAACCAGGCGCGCACTTCGATGATCTTGCCGACCAGTTTGAGCGCCAGGTCGAGCAGCGTCTTGGGCACGTCCGCGCCCGGCGGCAGGGAGAAGACGATGGGCACGTAGTTGTCCTGCAAGGCGTGGCGCGCCAGCTCTTCCAGGAAACGGGTCTTGCCGAAGCGGGGCGCGACCAAGCCCTGGTCCGGTTCGGTGACTTCGACGGCCAGGACGGTGCGCCGATCGGGACGCGCGGCGATGCGTGCGCCGCCGCGCCCCAGGAAGGCCGCGGTGGCGCTGTCCCAAAGCTGGAAGCGGTCGCAGAAGATGCTGTTGGACTGGCGGTACTGCAGGTCGAGATCGGCGAGCTGCCGCGCCAGGCTGGCGTCAGCAAAGACCGGGGTCAGCGACGAGGCGGCGTTGGCGACGAGCAGGGGGCCGGCCCAGGCTTGCGGGCTGATGCCCATCTGCCTGAACGCGCGGCGGCCGTCTGCGCAAGCCACGGCTAACGATTGGCCGCTCAACAGGGCTTCGTATGCGCCACGGGCAAAGAGCCGGGCCGCGTAGTTGCTCAAATCGCCGGCGAGAACGGCCACCAGGGGCACGCCCTCTGCCACCAGGCGCGTGGCGAGCAGAGGCGCCACCTCGGCGCGCGCCGCGCCCAGGTGCAGCGAGAGCAGCGGCAGGCTGGCGCCAGGGCAGGCTTCGCGCAGCGTCCTGACCAGGTCGAGCGCGCTATGCTGCTGAACCGCGGCCCGGTTGAAGCGATCCGGCAGGGAAATCCGAGGCTGGCCCGCGCCGTCCAGCGTGGCCGAGGCGATCAGGTGAATGACACTCGGCTGAAAACTCTGCACCCCGTCCTTGAGCGCGGTCAGGCTGGCCTTGACCAGCACGCGCGAGTTGATGCTCAGGTTGTCCGGCGTGCGCAGGTGACGCAGCAGCGCCAGGAAACCGGCGCCCTCCTGCAAGGCGGCATCGCCGAAATCTCCGCCCAGAACGAACAGGACGCGCACCGGCACCGGCAAGGGCGTCATGACGCCGCCGGCGGGCAAACGCAGCGTGCGCAGCAGGTTGGTGGGTTGTTGGGTGTCCAGGCAGAGGAACTCCTGGCCGTTGTGCAGTAGTTCCCAGGGCAGGCGGTGCAGCTCAGGGGCGGCGGTCGGCAGGGCCAGGTGCAGATCGAGCGCCGCGCCGGCTGCCTGTTGGCGGACGCTTTGCCACACGGCATCGCCGAGCAGCGCGGCAAAAAGGGCGCGGCCCAGGGTTTGTTCGTCGGCTGCGCTGGCTTGGCGAGTCGCGACCCGTTCGACGACGGCCTGCCAGGGCGCGGGGGTGATGGCCTGGACGAGCGCGGCGTGCGCTTCTGTCGCAACGGCTGCCTGGGCTTCGGTCGCAGGCGGCAGGGGAAAGGCCGCCTGCCGCGGCAGCTCGCGCGGCGGCAGGACGATCGCGCCCGGCGCGCCGGTCAGGTCATAGGTCGCCCGCCAGGCCGCGGCCGTGGCGGTCAGCTCAATCTCAAGTCGCACGGAGAGAACCTCGGACTTCTCTGGGAATAGATTGCCTGCTCATGGGAACTAATTGTCACAGGATACACAGCCATACCAGGTTCTCCTTGAAATCACGTTCTGTTCTTGTGAGCGCGTCTGCCCTGGATTGTAGCACAACCAGTCGTACTTGACACCATCCATGAGCGGCAGGTTTTTTTACCGCGGAGGGCGCAGAGGGCGAGGAGGAATCGCACCTGGCGTCGGGCTTTGTGGATGCGATGCCGGCCGGCGGGTGTTGGTGCAGTAGCCCGTGAATTCCTTCTGCCACGAATTGCACGAATTGACACGAATTGAGTCGTCGCACCCAATACTAACCTGCCTCGGCAGGTTTTGGTGTATCAGCCCGTGAATTCATTCATGGGGCGATTTCGGCTTGCCCGGCGATGTGTGGGGCAGCCAGCCTGCGCAAGGGGATTTCACGTCCCCCTCGCAGGGCTGCGGCAAGATGACGACCTCAGAGGCGGGCGACGTCGTGACAAGTCAACGCTGCGATGTCCATTGGCCCCTGCGAGGGTTGTTGGCCGGACAATCGCCCAACCTTGCGCAGGCCCGCCGGGTAAGGGGCGCTCGTGGGTGAGGGCGCTGTCGGCTTGCCCGGCGATGCGTGGAGCAGCCAGCCTGCGCAAGGGGAGGATGGCGGCGCGGTTACGCCGGTGGTGTGTCCCACGATCGGGCGGCGGTCAGCGATCCGGCCAGTCCGAGGACGATCCAGGCGATGAAGCCGCCCTGGCTGCCCCAAACGCCGATGTCGAGCAGGCCATCGAGAACCAGGGCCAGCAGGCTGAGCAGGACGGCGCCGGCGGTGAGCCGCACGAGGGGCGCGGGGCGGTGACGCCAGGCGGACGAGGCGAGCGCGGCGGCCGTCGCCAGGAGGGCCAGGTAGGCCGTCAGCCCGGCAATGCCCAGGTCAATGCCGACTTGCAAGAAGAGGTTGTGGGCATGAGGCGCGACGAAGCTGAGATCGCCCATCCAGAAATCGGCGTAGAGCTGCGGGCCGAGCGCGCCGAAACTGCCAGGCCCGATGCCGGTCAGACCGAAGTCTTGCAGCATCGCCAGGCCCTGCGCCCACACCATCTGGCGGTTGAGCCAGTCCGCGGCCAGGGCAGCGCGGGCCAGCCAGAGCAGCAGGCCGGCCGCCGCGGCGCTCAGCACAATCAGCAGCCAGCGCAGCCAGGCGCGTTGAACCTGGTGGAAGGCCGCCGCCAGGGCCATGCCGGCCAACGCCAGCCATGCGGCGCGCGATTGCGTCAGCAGAAGCACGAACAGAGTCAGCAGGCTGACGGCCAGGCTCAACCCGCGCGCCCAGGGGGAGCGGGGGCGCCGGAGGCCGTCCAAGAACAGCACGCAGGGGATGGGAAGAAGCAGCAGCAGGCCGGCCGCGGCGACGTTGGGATGCAGCGTGTCGGTCAGCAAGGTGGGCAGGCGTTGATAGATGGCGTCCAGGGGCAGGAGGAATTTCGCCGCGGGCCAGCGCGTGCCGATCAGGGTCAGGACGAGCAGGCCGGCCAGCGCCGCGGTCAGCGCCCACAGGGTTCGGCGCAGTCTCCCGTCCGTAAACGCCGTGGTGAGGTAGAAATACACGGCTTGAAAGGCAAGCAATCCCAGGGCCAGGCGGCCAACGAAGGCCGTGGCCTGGGCGCGCTCGTCGCTGAGCAGCCAACCGCCGGCGACCGTCAGCAGGAGGAGGAGCAGGGGCCAACGCAAGGGCTGCCGCCAGGGGGACATCAGCCGCCCTCGCCAGCCTCTGTCGTGTCTCCCGTCGTCAAAAGCGGTGCGGGCGCTGTGACTTGCGCCCGCAGGAGCACCAGGGCGAGGGCCAACACTGCGCCGACCACCAGGGCCAGCGCGACGTTGAGCAATGTGTGCGGCTGTGAGTTTTCGGAGGGCGGCAGCGCGGTAGAAGCCAGGCGCACCTCGATGCTGGCTGTTTCACTGGCAATGGCGACCTCCGCGGCGCGGCGGGCCAGAGCGGTGAAGCTCTCCCAGGCTACATCGCGCGTATCGGTCAGCCGGCGCTGCGTGTCGGTCTGAGTTTCCAGTTGGCTCTGCAGCGCGTTGATTCGCGCCTGCATGGCCTGTACTGCCACCAACAGGTCCTGGCCGGCCACTTCGGCGCTCAGCAGGTCGGGCGCGTGCAGCACCTGCGCCTGCAAGGTTTGTACTTCCGCACGCCAGGTGCGCTGCAGGCCGGTCAGGGCGCCGGCCAGGCTCTGCAAACTGGCCACACGCTGCGCACCAGAGGCGGCGTCACGCAGTTGCTCGATGGGAATCTGTAACTGCACCGGGATGCCGGCGCCGGTGGAAAAGGCGCTCACCTGCAGCAGCAAGTCGCTCAGGGCCGTGGCGCTGACCGCGGCGGTCCCATCGGCGACGGCCTGTGTCCCCATCGCCTCGATGTTCGCCAGCAGGAGGTCGAGCCGGTTGAGATTGTCCAGACGGCTTTGCAGGCGCGTCTCCAGCGCCTTGAGCTGCTGGCGCTGCAGGGTATCGAGCACTTCTTTCTTCTGTGCGATCTGGCGCTGCAGCTCATCCACCGGGCTGTCCTGCAGGAAGACGATCAGGATCTGTTCCGCGTCCAGGTAGGTTTGACGCGCGTTCTCGGCCTGCGCCGCGGCCTCCGCCGGCGGTTGCGCCACCTGGCTGTACAACTGATTGATCTGCCGCTCGGCAATCTGCGCCCACAGGTTGGCCAGGTGTGCGGCCTGGGCGGGAGTGTCTCCGCGCACGGTCAGGTCGAGCACGGTGGCGCGGGCGCTCGGCAGCAGACGCTGTTTCAGGTCGGTGATGTTCTCCACGCGGGCAGGCCGATTGTCGCCAGCCTCCTGCCACAGTTGCCCCACCACGTCGTCGCTGAGCACCAGCGCCAGCAGCGTTTCGCGGCGGCCGCGGTCATCGGTGGAGGCGGTGCGCACCAGGTCTTCATCCGACACCGTCTGCAGGCGGGGGTCCAGCGAGAGGCTCGGTTTGAGGCGCGCCATCAGCAGGCTGGCCGTGGCATCCCAGCGCGTGGGGAGGACGAAGAGACTGAGCAGCCCGGCTACCAGGCCGGCGATCAGGGGGCCGATGATGAGCAGGCGCCAGGATTGGCGCAAGAGTCGAACGAGTTCAGGAAAAGGCACTGGCGGTAATCCCTGTCATGACAAACGGTTAGCGTTTTTGCGGCGCTCAGGCAGCGGGTCGAAACGTTTGAGGCCGGTCTTTTGCAGCATCAGATTCCAAAGAAAGAGCGGGTTGAAGAGAAGATAGCGACGCCAGAGGCGGCGCGGCTCTTGAAAGAGGCGCCAACACCATTCCAGGCCGCTGCGTCGCATCCACAGCGGCGCCTGGCGCAGACGACCGGAGAGGATGTTGAAGGCGGCGCCGACGGCTACCAGCACAGGCGCCTCGAGTTGGTCGCGGTGTTCGGACAGCCAACGGTCCTGCTTGGGCGTTCCCAGGGCCACCCAGACCACATCGGGGTGCGCGGCATTGATGCGCGCAATCTCTTCGTGCTCCCGCTCAGGTGTGGGAGGGGTGAACGGCGGCGAATAGGCGCCGACCACGCGCAGCCCCGGATAATCCTGGCTCAAGCGCAGAGCCAGGGCTTCAGGCACCCCGGGCGCGCCGCCGTAGAAGAAATGGCGGTAGCCGGCCGGCGCAGAGCGTTGACAGAAGGCCTGCATCAGGTCAGGCCCGTAGACGCGCCGCACATGGCGATACCCCGCCCAACGCCCCAGCCAGACCAGGGGCATGCCGTCAGGCGTCGCCAGGTCGGCGTAGTTGACCATGTCGCGCAGCCCTGGGTTGTACTGGCATTCCATCACCGTATGCACGGTACAGACGCAGACGTAGGCGCGCTGCCTGGCGGCGATCCAATGTTCCATCAACGCCAGCGCGTTCTCCATGTCAATCATGCTGATGCCGACGCTCAGGACATTCAATCGTTCGATGAGCTGTTCATCAATGAGCCGTTCTGAAGAATCCATACTGCCTATGGTAAACCATAATTCGCAAAACGAAAAACGGGTGAGGCGCGCTGTGTGAGCCGGCCGCAAGCTCAAGCCGTTCGGTGCAAAACGGCCTGCATGGCCTGTTCTGTCTTGGCGGCCAGGGCGTCCCAGGTGAAATGCGCCTGTACTTTGGCGAAACCGGCCTGGCCCATGCGCGCTGCAAGACCCGGCTGCGCCAGCAGAAGGTTGAGATATTCGGCGATGAGCGCCGGGTCCTGCGCCACGACGAAGCCGTCGGCGCCGGGGGTGATGACCTCACGCACCGCGGGCGCCGGGCCGCCAATCACCGGTTTGTGCAAGGCCCAGGCTTCGGTGAAGACGCCGCCGAAGCTCTCCTGACTGGAAGGGACGCAGAGCACGGTGCAGTCGGCCAGCGCGGCCGTTTTTTCTGCCAGGCTGACTGCGCCCATCTCAACCAGGCGCGGGTCGGAGACCTGATGGAAGAGGCGTTCGGAAAACCGCGTACGCGGCCCCACGAAGGCGAACCAGGCCTCCGGGTGCTGCTGCCAGACCAGGGGCGCGGCCGCCAGCAGGGCTTCCAGCCCCTTGTAGCGGTACTTCTGCGCCAGGAAGAGGATCAAGGGGCCTGGCGCGCTCCGCGCTGGGGCATAGCGACCGGCAAAGGCGCCGGCTGGCGGCGGCGGCGTAGCCAGTACCGGCGCGTTGCCGGTGACAAAGATGCGCTGCGGCTGCACGCCCAGCTCGATCAGGGTTTGCTGTTCATGGTCGGTGAGGGCCATCACGGCATCGGCCTGGCGATAGAGATCAAGGTACTGGCGGTAGTTCCAGCCCACCCAGCGCGGGTGGTGATAGGGAACCAGGAGGAAGGGCACATCACGCTGCCGGGCCAGCGCCAGCGAGGCAAAGGCAAGGCTCTCGCGGCCGATGCGCGCATGGTAAACCAGGTCACAGGTGGGCGCCACAGCCGCCAGCTTGGGCAGCAGGCGTCTACTGATGACCGCGATAGCCTGCGTCTTGAGCGCATAGTAGACGCATAGTAGGGGCAGAAGACGCCAGCGCTCGTCTCGACGCCACGTCACCTGCTGAACCGAGACGCCGTCCAGGGTATAGGATCGAGGTTGCAGGGGCGCGGTCAATGTGGTGCCCAGCAGCCAATCGGTGCGATTGCGATCCCAAAATGAGGCGACCGTGACCCGGTGTCGTTGGGCCAGGCGGCGCATCAACTCATGGGTGTGACTCTGTGCGCCGCCGATGGCGGGAGGGTACGAGGTGATGGTGCAGAGAATGTTCCAGGACGTCATGCTCAGCCTGTTTTCGACATAGAACAGATGTTTCCATACAACAGCTTGTGGTCATTGGCAAATCGCACACAACCTGTAGGAACAGTCCTGTTTTCGCTCAAACGTTCTACGCGACGGCTTGTGGCAAGTGCCTGATGACCTACTACCCATTGGGGTGTCGAAAACAGGCTCAGTGCGACTGCGCTTTGCGAACGGTCAGTCGCCACACCTCGGTGTCATGTCCACCCAGGCGGTACTTGTAGATTTCGTTGCCCTGCATAAAATCAAAAACCCGGAAGCCAGTCTCGATGGCGTGTTCGATGCAGCGCGCCAGCAGCACGACGCCCGTGCTGAGTTCCTTGAAGTTGCGCGGATCATAGCCGGAGTTATACAGAAGCCACTGATCCTGCCAGGTGAAGCTGAACAAAGCCGCGGCCGGGCGCTCATCAACGCTCAACAAGGCCAGTCCCAGCCAACCCCGGGCCGCCATGACCTGTGCAATGTCCCGGAAGAAGTCTTTCATCGCTTCGGTCATGAAATCGTCCTTGTCCGCGCTGCTCAGTTGATGCAGGGCGATGAAATCTTCGACGTCGCGGGCCAGGTTGTCCGGCGTACTGAACCACCAGCGCACTGTGGGGACCTGCTCGATCTTGCGCAGCTTGCGGCGCACCTCGTGGCGCTGATGCTTGTCGAGCAGGTTGAGGTACGACTCCCAGTCGGCGGGCAGGCGGATCAAGGGGCAGACATCTTCCTGGCGGGCAACCGCCGACCACTGCGGCGGTAGATGCGCGGGAAAGGCAGCCAGTGTGGGCGAGGCGGCCGGCAGATTGACCAGTTCGAAGAGGTCCCAGGCCGGCGCCGCCGCGCTGACCAGCCAGGCGGCCAGGCTGGCGTAGACGGCCGCGGCATGCACTGGCGTCACGATGATGTCAAGGTAATCGCTCACCTCGATGCCGCCCACCAACAGGAGGCGGCGTTGGCCGTCATCTGTTCTATCCAAAAACAAGGGCGCCAGGCCCAGCAGGCGCCCGGTCTCCTCGTCGTGCCAGTGCAGAAGATAGAGTTCGTCTGTCCCCCAGTGGCGCCACCAGGTGGTTTGCCATTCCCAACTGAGAAAGATGGTGTTGGTCTGGCTCTGCAGCAGCAGCTCGTTCCACGCGTCGCGCAGAGTGTCGAACCCACTGGCATCTCGCTCGATGATTAACTTCAAGCGATCCTCGATTTTCGATGTTCGTTTTTCGATTTTCGGTCTCCCGCTCTCCGCTCTCAGTTCTCCGATCCCTTCGCGCCCTTCGCGCTTCGTGTCTTCGCGCCCTTCGCGCTTCGTGTCTTCGCAACCTTCGCGTCTTCGTGCTCCGTAACCTTCGCGTCTTCGTGCTCCGTACTCCGCTCTCAGTCCGCGGGCTGGTTCGTGGGAGGTGGTTGGCGTGACCTGAGCCAGAAGACCAGGGCAGCCACGAGCAGGATGGGCGCCAGCAGCAGCAGCGGATTCTTGAGCAGAAAACGCAGGATGCGTGCAGGGAGGTCGGTGGTGAGCGCCTCCGCGGCGCGTTCAGTCGGATCCTGCAGGTCGGGCAGAATCACCTCTGGCGCCACGGGAATCAGCAGCGCGGTCGCGGTGATGGTGGCGGTGGGCGGCGCTGGCGGTACCGGCGTGTTGGTGGGCGCGGGCGTGGGTGTAGGCGGGATTGGCGTTGGCACGCAGACCATGAGCTTGACGTCGTCCAGGTACATCGAACGCCGCTTCCCATTGCCGTTGTTGTAAACGTTGAAGTAGATCACCACATGCGAGCCGGCATGGAGCTTGAGATCGGCCTTGCGTTCCTTCCAGGTATCGGTGACCTCACGATTGCGCGGCCACAGCTCGCGGATGATTTGATGGCGCAAGGGATGCTCCGACGGCGTCAGCAGCAGCAGCTGCTGATAGTCTCCCTGGTCGTTCGGGTCGTCCGCTTTGGCCCAGTAGAACCAGGTCAGTTCTACGCTGGTGGCGTTGATTGGAATGATGACATCCTGGCGCACGGAAGAAAAGGAGACCGCGTCTTTTTCATTCGTGCCCAGGCGCACCGACCAGTTGCCTTCGCGCTTGGGATCGGTGACGCGCTGCGGCGGCAGAGGCTCGCCGTAGTAGTACCAGGCTGGGTCTGCGCGCTGCAGCTCATCCTCGAAACTGGAATTCTCAAGCCAGTTCGTGCAGCCGCCCGGCAAGGGTGTGTAGGTGGGTGGCGGCGTTAGCGTGGGGGGCACCGGTGTAAACGTGCCGGTGGGCGGAATGGGCGTGGCCGTCGGCGTGAACGTGGGCGGGCCGGGCGGCGTCCAGGTGGGCGTCGCCGTGATGATGACCGGGCCTGGCGTGGGGGTGTTGGTGACGACGATCGGCGTCCAGGTGGGCGTGGCCGTCGGTGGTCCGGTCGGCGTGGGGGTGTTCGTCACCACGATCGGCGTCCAGGTGGGCGTAGCCGTGATGATATTGGGGGTAGGGGTGTTGGTGGCCACCACGATGGGGGTCAGGCCGAAGTTGACGACCTGATTCGTCGCAGTGACGGTAATGGCAACGCTCGGTGGCGAGGTGACCGCGTAGCCCGGCGGCGGTGTGATGCTCACGGTGTAATTGCCCGCGGCCTGCGCGCCAAAGGTGTAGGCGCCGGCCCCGTCTGTCAGCACCGAACCGCCGGGAGCCAGGCTGACCGGCAGGCTGGGGTAACCGGTCTCACCCAAGTCGTACAGCCCGTTCAGGTTGTTATCAATGTAGACGCGGCCGTCAACGACCGCGCCGGGGCCAGGCGTGGGCGTATCGGCCAGGCAGACCACCAGGGAAACATCGTCCAGATACATGCCGGCGTAACTGCCGACGCCGTCGTTGCGCACATTGACGAACAGGCGCAGGTTCTGCCCTTTGTACGCCAGCACGTCACGCGTCAGCGGCACCCAGGCGCGGTCGTTGCGCTGGTCACGCCAGAGGACAACCACCGTGCTGCTGGTGGCGGCATCCTGCAGGATGACCTCCTGGTAATCGTCCTCACCGCTGGTCGCCAGGAAAGGCCAGGCGGACCAAGTGAGCGTGGCGCTGGTCGCGGCGGCCGGGATGGTCAGCATTTGCTGGATGCCGGAGAAACCGAAGGCGTTGGCGCCGCTGATGATGCCCAGGCGCATACTGCGGGTGGGGCTGAGCGCCTGTGCGCTGTCATAGTCGGCCGCCGGCGGGCCGCCGGTGATCTGCCAACCGCCGGTGCTTTCCATGTTGCCGTTGGCAATCAGGTCGAAGCAACTGGCGGCCGTCACTCGTTCCGGCGTCGTCAGCAGAGCCGGCGTCAGGATCAAGCCGGTCAGCAGAAGAAGATGAAACCACCTGATTCGTTTCATGACCATTGTGCTTTCTCGCTTATCTTGCGCATCCTCATGTCCCCGAGCAACATAAGCGCAGTATACCACAAGTTTTGTTTGTACACAATGCTGTCAGGCGGGAAGACGCTGCTACCCTTTTTGCCCGCTTTGTGGCATAATGGGCCGCAGCCAGACGAAACCAGCTATAAAGGATCAGGGGATGCCTGAAAAGAATCTAGGCGCCAGCGCGGAGGCGATTGTCATTCTCGATTTCGGTTCGCAATACAGTCAGTTGATTGCGCGCCGGGTGCGCGAAGCGCATGTGTACTGCGAACTGCTGCCCTGGGATGCGCCAGCGGCCGCGTTCGAACGCCTGCAGCCAAAGGGCTTCATCTTGTCAGGCGGCCCGGCCAGCGTCTACGAAGCGGGCGCGCCCCGGCTGCCTGATTACGTGCTGGCGAGCGGTCGGCCCGTGCTCGGCATCTGCTATGGGATGCAACTGCTCACCCAGGCGTTGGGCGGACAGGTGGGGGCGGCGCGGCGACGCGAGTATGGCCCGGCCGAGGTTCGCACCGGCGAGGTCAGCAGCCCTCTGTTTGCCAACCTGCCGACGCGCCACACCGTGTGGATGTCGCACGGCGACCGTATCGAGGCGCTGCCGCCGGGCTTCGAGGCCATTGCCAGCAGCGACAACTCACCGCTGGCCGCCATGGGCCACGCGGCCCGTGGCATCTATGGTCTGCAATTTCACCCGGAAGTGTCACACACCCGCAACGGCCCGGCCATCCTGCGCAATTTCCTGGTGGACGTCTGCGGCTGCCATGGCACCTGGACACCGCTCAATTTCATCGAAGAGAGCCTGGCGGCCATTCGTGCCGAGGTCGGCAGCGGCCATGTGCTGTGTGGGCTGAGCGGCGGCGTTGATTCCGCGGTGGCCGCGGCGCTGCTGCACAAAGCCATTGGCGATCAATTGACCTGCGTGTTCGTGGATCACGGCCTGCTGCGCCGCGGGGAGGCGGAACAAGTGCTGGAGACCTTCCAGCGTGAGATGCAGGTGCGGCTTATTGCGGTCAATGCCAGCGAGGAGTTCCTGGCCGATCTGGCCGGGATCAGCGACCCGGAACACAAGCGCCGGTTGATCGGCAACCGTTTCGTGCGCGTGTTCGAACAGGAAGCGACGCGCCTGGCCTCGACGTGGGGCGAAGCGCGTTTTCTGGCGCAGGGCACCCTCTATCCTGACCGCATCGAAAGCGCGGGCGCAGGGCGCAGCGCGGCCACGATCAAGACGCATCACAACGTCGGTGGTTTGCCGGCCGACATGCAGTTCAAGCTGATCGAGCCGCTGCGCTGGCTGTTCAAGGACGAGGTGCGGGCGGTGGGCATTGCGTTGGGGCTGCCGGAGGAGATCGTCTGGCGGCATCCGTTCCCCGGGCCAGGCCTGGCGATTCGCGTCCTCGGTCCCGTCACCTGGGAGCGCTTGGAGATTGTGCGGCACGCGGACGCGGTTTTCCTGGAAGAACTGCGCGCGGCCGGCCTCTATCGCCCCACCGCGCAGGCCTTTGCCGTGCTGCTGCCGGTGCGTTCCGTCGGCGTCATGGGCGACGGCCGCACCTACGAAAATGTCGTGGCGCTGCGCGCGGTCAACAGCGAAGACTACATGACCGCGGACTGGTCACGATTGCCCTACGATCTGCTGGCCCAGATCAGCAGCCGCATCGTCAACGAAGTGCGCGGCGTCAACCGCGTGGTGTACGACGTGACATCGAAACCGCCGGGAACCATCGAGTGGGAGTGATCTGACGAGGAATAGTTTCGATCTCCGCCACGAATTTCACTAATTTTCACGAATTGGTCTTCGCCTTCGTGTGAATTCGTGTAATTCGTGGCAAAAGGATGCTGGAGTTCTCCGCCACGAATTTCACGAATTGTCACGAATTGGTCTCTTCGTCTTCGTGTGAATTCGTGTAATTCGTGGCAAAAGGATGCTGGAGTTCTATGCCACGAATTTCACGAATTGCCACGAATTGATCTCTTCGCCTTCGTGTGAATTCGTGTAATTCGTGGCAAAAGGATGCTGGAGTTCTCTGCCACGAATTGTCACGAATTTTCACGAATTGATCTCTTCGCCTTCGTGTGAATTCGTGTAATTCGTGGCAAAAAATCTGTTGAGGAAGATGAAGAAACGAATCAGACAAGCTCTCATCCTTATCCTCCTGGCTGCGGCCGCGGCCTTTGTGGCGCCGCAGGCTTATTGGTACGCGGAGGCGCAGGGGCCGGTGCCGCCGGGCGTGCGCCTGGCTGGGTTGGACCTGGGCGCCAGCGATGCGGCGACGATTGACGCGTCGCTGCAATACGCGTTCAGCCAACCGGTCGCGGTCTACTATGACCAGAAGCGCCTGATCCTGCAGCCGCGTGAGATTGGGTTACGCGTCAAGACCGCAGACATGCTGGCCGCGGCCGACGCGCAAACGCGGGGCCTGGGGCGCTGGCGGGGATTCGTCTATCACCTGATGGGACGCGTCACACCGCCGATTACCGTGACCCTGCAATACGCGGTGGACAGCGGCGCGCTGGCAACCTGGCTGGATGACGTGGCCGCGCAGTATGACCGTCCGCCGGAACCGGCGCACGCGCTGCCGCTGGTCAGCGGCAAGATTCCGACCGACACCTTGCCCTTTGTGGCCGGCAAGCCTGGCCTCAGCCTGGCCGCGCAGGAGTCGGTGGCCGGCATCATGGTCGCGTTGAGTTCAGCGGACAAGCGTGAGACGCACCTGGTCCTGGTGGAAACGCCCGCGCCGCCGCCCGGCATCGGCGCGTTACAAGAACTGCTCAGCGCGCGCGCCGAGCACTGGCCGGGCATTGCCACCGTGTTTGTGCGCGATATCGGCCGTGGGCAGGAGGTCAACGTTAATTCCGATGTGGCCTTCGCGGGCATGAGCACGATGAAGCTGGCGATCCTGGTCGAGGTCTTTCGTCACCTGGACCGGCCGCCCAACATCGAGGAGACCAAGCTGCTGACGCAGACGCTGGGCCTGAGTGGCAACTTCAGCGCCAATCTGCTCCTGCGCGTGGTCGGCGATGGCAGCGCGCAGGCCGGGGTAGAAGTGCTGACTGCGTCCATGCGCAAGCTGGGCCTGGTCAACACCTTCATGGCAACGCCCTATGACGTGGAAGCGCAGAGTTTTCGCATCACCACGCCGGCCAACAGCCGCACCGATCTGACGACCAATCCCGACATTCACATGCAGACCACGGCCAGGGACATGGGCCTGCTGGCCGAAATGATTGTGCAGTGTTCCGAAGGCGGAGGCACCCTGCTGGCCGCGTACTCCCCGGACATCACGCAGGCCGAGTGCCAGAAGATGATCGAGATCATCGCGTTGAACAAACTGGAGGCGCTGATTCCCGGCGGCCTGCCCTCAGGCACACGCGTGGTGCATAAGCACGGTTACATCAACGACAGCCATGCGGACGTGGCGATCGTGTGGGGGCCGACAGGGCCTTACGCGCTGAGCATTTTCATCTTCATGCCGCGCTGGGTTTTGTGGGAATTCAGCGATGGCTTCATGGGCGAAGTGAGCCGCGCGACCTGGGACTACTTTACCTGGGCAGCCAGCGCGCAACCATGACCGGCCGCGTGTTACGATCACACCATTCTGGCCGTCCAATGTGACAAGCGGGGCGCACAAAAAGCAAGAAACCGCCAAGACGCGAAGATCGCCAAGTCCTATGCGGTATTCTTTGCGGCCTTTGCGCCTTGGCGGTTCCACATTTCTGTTTGGTTCCGGCTTGTCCCGGTTAGATTTCAGAAAGAAGTAAGAGGAAGAGTACAAGGAGAAGCAACATGAACAAGGACACCCTGCGTCAACTCGTCAACGTGATCGCCCTCGTCGGCGCGCTGATCGTCAACGGCCTGGCGAACGCCCTGCCCCTCAACGGCAAGCAGACCGGTGAAATTTCGGACAGCTTTGCTGTCTTTTTTGTACCGGCCGGCTATGTTTTCGCCATTTGGGGTATCATTTACATCGGATTGATCGCTTTCGGCATCTACCAGGCCTTGCCCAGCCAGCGCGAGAACCCGCGGCTGCGCAGCCTGGGTTACTGGTTTGCGCTGAGCTGCCTGGCGAACGGCATCTGGATCTTCCTCTGGCACTACGAGTTGTTCCCGCTGACCCTGGTCGTTATGCTGATCCTGCTCGTCTCGCTGATCGTCATCTACCAGCGGCTGCGCATCGGGCAGGCGCCGGTCAGCGCGGTGGAGCGCTGGGCTGTCAACGTGCCGTTCAGCGTCTACCTGGGCTGGATCACCGTGGCGACCATTGCCAACGTGACCGATCTGCTGGAATACTGGGGGTGGAACGGCTTTGGCATCAGCGGACCGGTTTGGGCCGTCATCATGCTGGCCGTGGCCTCAGCCGTGGCCTACCTGATGGCGCAGACGCGCCGCGATGTCGCGTATCTGCTCGTGCTCGTGTGGGCCTTCATCGGCATCGCCGTCAAACAGGCCGGCACGCCCCTGGTCAGCATCAGCGCCTGGGTCGCCACCGCGCTGGTCGTCGGCTGCGTGGCGCTGGCGCGGCTGGCGCGCCCCTCCGGCGGCGGCTTTGCGCGGCGTCAGGCGGCCGGGCCCGTGCCCCACTGTGGCTTTTCCGGCTGATCGTCGAAGGAGGCTGGAAGACACCCGGTTTCTTCGAGAAACCGGGTGTCCTTTTGTCCTTTTTGTGATCGTGGCTGCACATCAGATGGCTATGAGCTACTGGGCCCAAATCACTGTGGTACTTGAACCACCCCTGCCATCGCCGGTGATGACCACGTTCTGTTGCTAGCACCGCTCCAGTCTGGCCACTTCCGGAGTTGCTGACCGCCCAGGGAATGTCCTCATCGTGTTTAATGGCAAAGTCCCAGGAGTAGGGTCCCCGAAATTCCAGGCGGCAAAGGTGATCGTGTTGTCGCGGGTGGAGTCCAGGAGGCCGGTGATGTCGATCCAGTCGGCTTTCTGATTCCAGAAAGCAGCGACGGGTTGGCCCGTGACCAAGATGCTGCCGATGTCCTGGATGTCTTGTGCGCGGACGTACCACTTGCCGGGGGGCGGCTTGCGCACGGAGGTGTCTGGCGCAGCGCTTCCACTGTGCCGTCTGGGTGGATCGCGACCTGCTGGGCATAGGCAAATGACCAGTCGTCGCCGGTCCCCTGCTCGACACCCCAGACGGAGATATCGTCGCGACGGATGCCGAATCCCCATTGGCCGCCACTGTTACCGTTGTAGCTGGCAAAGGCCGCAATGTTGTCCTGGCCAGGCAACAGGTAGTCGTTGATGTTGATCCAATTGAGTCCTTTCTATCGCCTGTCGTGGCGCCAACCAACTTCCCATTGATCCAGATCACGGCCGCATCATCCGTGTTGTAAGAACGAAGCGACCAGGCATAATCCGAAGAATTGCCAGATGGCTGTGCTTCAACCACCTTGCCTTCTTGGCTCACGGTTATGACTTCCCTGTACACCTGGTTCGTGGCCCCGGAGCGGAGTTTTGTTTTCCCAGGCGATCGTGTCGTCGTGTTTGATGGCAAAGTCCCAGGAGTAGGGCCCTCGAAGTTCCAGGCAGCAAAGGTGATTCTGTTAGCACCCTTGGAGGTCAGGAGGCCGGTAATGTCGATCCAGTCGGCTTTCTGATTCCAGAAAGCAGCGACGGGTTGGCCGTTGACCAAGATGCTGCCGATGTCCTGGATGTCTTGTGCGCGTACGTACCACTTTCCGGGGGGTGGCTTGCGCAGGTGTCTGGCGCCAGGCTTCCACCGTGCCGTCTGGGTGGATCGCGACCTGCTGGGCATAGGCAAATGACCAGTCGTCGCCGGTCCCCTGCTCGACACCCCAGACGGAGATATCGTCGCGACGGATGCCGAATCCCCATTGGCCGCCACTGTTACCGTTGTAGCTGGCAAAGGCCGCGATGTTGTCCTGGCCAGGCAACAGGTAGTCGTTGATGTTGATCCAATTGGAATCCTTTCTATCGCCTGTCGTGGCGCCAACCAATCTCCCATTGATCCAGATCACGGCTGCATCATCCGTGTTGTAAGAACGCACCATCCACTTGCCGGGGTAGGCGTCACCGCGCGAACGGGCGTCGCAGAAGGCGTTCTAGTAGGTGTATTTGTCGGCACAGACGTCGGTGTGGGTTGTGCCTGCACGGTCAACTGCACCGCAGCCTGAACAGTGGCGCCAACGTCGACGGTCGGCGCCGCGGTTGCTGGTGCAAGCGTCGGGGCTTGCTGGCAGCCAGGGTGGCCTGGACTTGCGCGGCGACCGTGGCGCCGACGTCAACGGTGGGCTGTGCAGCCGTTTTGCTGCCACAGCCTGTCGCTGTTAGAATCAAGATGACAGACGAAACCACCAATCGAATCAAGAGTGTCTGTTTCATGGTTTGCCCCTGTTATGACTAAATTTCTCGGGACCGGCCGGCGCGATATCGGTTCCGTCCGCCCGCTCCGGAGTGATACGCAGAGAAGCTGACTAAAGGACCGGCCTGGAGCAGCTATTCTCGAGCTAGAATATCCGGGATGTCTGGTGATTCGCTCAACTTATGTTAGTAGATCAGCGTGCCTGTAAGATAGCCGTAGACGAAGCCAATGATAGCTGCAAGGATAGCTAGAAATATGTTCTCTTGCCGCTAGATTGCCAGACCTGCCACGATGGCAACTGACAAGCCTGCGACGACCATACGAAAAGAGACTTGGCGCTTCTCTGTCGCCACAATGACCTCTTTTTCCGGTTGGGAGATGGGCTCCGGACATGGTATGCCTCCTGAAGGTGCGAAACAAGACAAAACGACATCACATGAGTGTAGTGAGCAACGCAGGCGCCCGATACACGATAGGAGTGCTGCAAAAATGCAGGAATAGTTCATGGTGCGTGTGAATGCGATGGCGGAGCAACAGGGCAGAAGGAGCGCCAAGCAAGTCAACACCAGCGCCCATCCCGTTTGGGATTGGGGTTCTCTGATGCTAGCAACGGCCATGACCGTCGCAACAACAATCACTGCAAATTGAAACTTGACTGTCCATTGGGGGCCGTAGACGTTTGGTAGAGTGCGCTTGCTTGTCTTCTTGTCTCCTTCCTGGTCTCCATAATCCTTGAAGGGCGCAACGCCCAAGTCGACAAAAAACAAAACATGATGCCGAAAGTACGAATGTTATGTGAGACAGTGCTGAACACCTCCTCCTATCAGCAGCCCGACTAGCGTTGGATACGCGCCATAAGCGAAAGCCAGGTAGAGACCACTTAGCCAGAGCCTGTTTTTGATCTTGAGCAAGGTTGAGTACTGTAACGCTCCAAGTATACCGGCCAGGAACATGAGCAGAGCCAAAGGTTTGTCACGGAAGCCAACCACCACGAGCGCTACATATGCCGCTAGCACATATCCCCTGGTATGACGCCAGGCTTGAGCGCGATCGGAAGCGGTGAAGCCACGGCCGCTTGTTGTTGATCGCATCAGTTTGCCAATCCGCGTAGTGGTTAACGATACTACCCCATACTGTGAGGAGCACCAGAGCTATCGCTGCAAAGGCAATTGCATGCCCCTCATGGCATCGAGCCAGAAGGCAACCAGTGAAGAAGGGCGGCAAGACCAGATAAAGCAGCGGAAGAGACAACGATTCAGATATCCATTGGCATTGCCGTCGCCGATCTTGAGGCGCCTACGCCTATGCCAGCCCCAGGAGTCCAGGATGCCATGATGTGTTTTCGCACTGCTACTCGCCGATCATCACCGTCACTTTGCCCTCAGCCATCGCTTCTTTGATGTCGCGCCCTGCGTAATCAGGCGGCACGATCACCTTCGAAGCACGATCGTAGAAATGGGCGAACAGGGCCTTCAGGAATTTATCTGCTCCCGGTCCACAGCCAAAGCCCGAATGGAACGGATAGAATCTCTTGTCCTTAGTCGCAATGACCCAGTGCTTGTTCTTGTAATACATCCTGGAGAGCTGATCGTAGCTGTAGATCGTAGCCTTTGAACTTGGCTTAGTCCATATGATTGGCGCCATGATCAGCCGTTGCCCCGTGATTGCAATGCTGCATAAACTGTCGGGCATGTTGAACAACTGAGACAGACAGCCCGTCTTCGCCATCTTGACTGTGTTTGCCATCAAGATGGTCTCGTCGGGCGCCAGGTGGGACACCAGACCTTGCGCTGCGCGCTCCTCCAAGCGCCATTCGTCGCCCACTGCTTCCCCGAACAGGTGAAAGAAAGCTGTCTTCAGTTCGTCGGTGAGCTCTTGGACCACTTGTTCGTCAGTCTTTTGTGTAGGAGTGTCAGTTTGCTCGGGTGTATTTGTCGCATCGTTCGCAGCCATGATTATCTCCTAAAATTTTGGCGAGGCGGCATCCCTTGAACTTGTAGGATCCGTCGAGGGATGAAGGTCTTGAAGTCAGTTTGCCGTGCTGGCAGCGCAAGTCGCCAGTACGGTAAACTTCGCATCACGGATTGGCGCCCGCAACCTGGGCACGTGTCATATTGGCTCAATCGCTGCCAGCAAGCCAAACAGGCTGTCCAGCCGCAGTGCTTACACGCGTGCAGGTCGTGTAAGTAGCCGCACTGCGGGCATGCGTCGCGTCCGCGGCTGTAGGTCAGCAGCGTGGCCGCCGCGGTCAATACACCCGCCCCTAACGTGATCATCCACTTCATAGTCTTACCGATGTGCATTTTGTCCTCCATATCCTTGACGTTGATACGCCTCTAATCAGGCTTTTGACCTCTGGGTTCAAAACCATCATTCCGGCTCCTACTGTCGAACGCGCTCCCACCGCCTGCGGCTGCTGTCGTAGCGCCAGCCGATTTGACCCCAAAAGCCCAGTATGATAAAATGAAATCAGTCTCAGGGGAGAGGCTGGAGCCGATGATTGTTGGTTCAACATACCAGATCGGCCCTTGAAATTGTGGAAAAAGTTGCCAGTTCGCTTGCCAAAACGCTTATGCCCGATCCAGATGCTAGTCTTCTCGTGCAGGAAATTGGTCAGTACATCCGTTGGCTACGTCTGCGCCAGGGTCTGTCGGCCCAGGAGTTGGCATGCCAGCTCGATTATGACCCTTCGGTTGTGTCCAAAGTAGAACGCGGCCAGCACATCAGCCCAACCTTCATTGATAAACTGCTGACGTCCGACGCCCTCAGTCTCGATGATGATATGCGCGCACATCTGCGCACCTATCGCAAGGCGCTGATCGAGGCCAAGCGCTTCCACCGCCAGCAGGGGTTGGATCTGATCCCAAGACCAGGCCCGGAAGCACCCGACGCCGCGCCACCCAATGCGTTGCCAGCCTCGATCACGGCAGCGGCCTCTGAACCGGCGCCGGCCGAATCGCCCCCTCCCTTGCCGGTCGCCACGGTCGCACTGCTACCTGCCGCGCCGGTCGCCATCACGCTGGCGCGATGGTATCCTGCCTGGCAAACATATCAGCCTGCATTGCGCAGTCGTCGTGTTCTGGCGTTGGTAATAAGCAGCGGGTTGATTCTGTTGTTCAGCGTGGCTCTACTGCGAAGTTACAATCCGTTCGGGCGCTACGTGCTGGGTGCATTGAATTTCGACCTGGCATGTCAGCAACAGTTTCCTGGCCTGACAGACGGCAGGTCAGCAGTTCTCTTGAATCCACACAACCCCTTCAGTTGGCGCTGTCCCTATCAATTCACGATGGGTGAAATGACCCGTGAGGGCGACATGGACACCAACGTCGCCTGCCGGGAACAGTATGGTTCCCTGTCGGCCTGGTCAGAGCTCCGTGATCAGCAGGACGCCCGCTCGTGGTACTGCGCTGATTCCGCGCCGCCGAAAGGGAGTGTTGCAGCGCAGAAGTGATCCTGCTGAGGTAGCCGGACGCATATCCAATAAAAGACGGTCATTTTGCTTTTGCAAAATGACCGTCTTTCCTGCCATTCGAATGAATCGCTTGCCCTGTGACAACTTCATTTGATCGCCAACACAACAGCCAGTGCTTTCGCGATCACTTGCATCTGCTCGCTACTATACGCGACTTCCGCGCCAACGAACGTTGAAGGGTGATATTTTGACCAAGGTTTGCCACCGCACCATCCCGCGGCCGGGAGGGCCCGCACCTGCCCCGCCGTGGCAAGGCTCCCCCATATTTCACCCCGCAAACGGTCTCCCGGAGCTCGCGCCTGTCGGCGGCTGTTGCTGCAACGGGAGTTGGCGGAACTCGTTCAAGATCTGTCCTTGAGTCATGTTTCCTCCGCATGCTCTCACCAAGGCGGTGTCCCCGCTCTATCCCCCAAGAGCCAATTACCCCCCCGCGTCCCGGCCTGCCCCAAACACCCCACTTCCCAGGGCGCCCGGAACAACCCGACAACCGCAGGGCAACATGCTCCGTGTAGTAGCGAAGACGGTCATTGGGGAAGAACCTTCAGCCGCGCAACGATGGAGCTGTTTGCGCAAAGTCCCACCAGCGTTGCCTACCTGCGTGATGAGAGGCGGCGCAACCCCGCCACGTAGATCGTATCGCACATGGTCACATAGCTCTGCCAGACAACGATTTCTGCACCGTGATCCACGGCCAGGATGAGGTTTCCGTTTGCAATACCGGGCGTGATTTCGATGTGACGATCAAGAACCGTGACAGTCATGATACCCTCCATGAAGAAGTATTCGACCACAGGGAACGCAGAGATCACAAAGAAACGGCAGATTAGCCGCATATCGGCAACGTCTCTGTGCTCTTTGTGATCTCTGCGGTCAAAAACCCGCCCCTCTACGCCTCGGTGATGGTGACGCTCGACATCACGTCGCCCTGACGAATGGCGTTGACCACGTCCATCCCTTTGACGACCTTGCCGAAAACGGTGTGCATGCCGTTCAGGTGCGGCTGCGGCGAGTGCGTGATGAAGAACTGGCTGCCGTTGGTGTTCGGCCCCGCGTTCGCCATCGAGATGACGCCGGTCTCGTGCTTGAGTGGGTTGCCGCGCGTTTCATCCTCGAAGCGGTAACCCGGCCCGCCACTCCCGCTGCCGGTGGGATCGCCGCCCTGGACCATGAAATTGCTGATGACCCGGTGAAACGAGACGCCATCATAAAAACCGTCGCGCGCCAGGAAAACGAAATTGTTGACCGTCTTAGGCGCGTACTGCGCGGACAGGGCTACCTCGATCGTGCCCCGGTTGGTGACGATGGTTGCCGTGTAATTTTTCTTGACATCAATCTTCATCGCCGGGGGGGTGCTCCACTGCTTCGCCATATTTTTTGCTGATCCTCTCTTGGTTTGTGTACCTGCGGCATAGCATCTGCCGAACAGGCAGCCTATTATACCACACGGGGTCTTGGAGCGGGGATGGGCGACGGAGAGCGTCACAGGCGGGGAGTGCGGGCGTCCCGCCCGCCGCTCATGTCCCCAACATGTGACGTTCGCGGCGACGAGAATCAAACCTGGGAGTTTTCCTTGAGAAACGCAACGATCTCCTGCAGATAGCCAAAGGCCAGCCCGGTGACGGTGTCGGCCGCGCCATAATAAATGGCGACCCGGCCGGTCGCCGCGTCGGTCAGCGCAGCGCAGGGGAAAACGACATTCGGAACATCACCCACACATTCATACAACATCTGCGGCGAGAGCAGGTAGGGTGCAGTTCGGTAAATCACCTTCCAGGGCTGGTCGAGATCGAGCAGGGCCGCGCCGAAGCTGTAGACGAAGCCGTTGCAGGATGTCAGTACACCCCAGCAGACGCGGGGATCGTAGCGGTAGGCCAGCGCGCCGATCTCGGCATCATGACAGCGGAACTCAATCGGCCGCGGGTTGATGCGCCAGTGCATGCCGTCGTCGCTGAAGCCGGCATGGATGTTCATGCGGCGGGCGCGGTCGTCGCAGCGAAAGACGCCCGCGAAGCCGTCACCGAAGGGCACGACCGCGCTGTTGAAGATGCTGTTGGCGGTCGGAATGGCGTCGCGGGCAATGATGGGGTTGCGGCTGAAACGCCAGACAACGTCCGCACAGGCAGGCGGCCGCTCTTCCCAGGGGATGTTCGGTCGCGGCGAACCGGCGATCATCAGCGAAGATGAGCTACGGGGCAACGTCTCGTTAGGCAAAGGACCAGACGGCATAAGGCCTCCTCTTTTCTTCTGCAATCAGGGCTACTCCTTCTGCAGCCGATAGTGTACCCGCGTCCCGCCCGGCGCGGGAAGGCGCAGGAGGTCGGTGGCGATGTAGCCGCGGCCCAGGTAGGTCTCGAAGACGAGACGCGTCTGCAGGCGCCAGTCCAACGCCAGGGCCAGGTCGGCCTGCTTGAGGGCCTGGATGTCGGCCGGAATCTCCACATGCACCACGTCCGTCTCCAGGCCCAGGTCGGTGCGCACGATGCGCCGGCCCAGGCCCTCGCCGGCGCAGGGGTTGGCCTGCGGCCCGGCCAACGGTTCGGCATGGAGAATTGCGCCCGCGGCCAGGCGGTTGACGCGCTCGCTGTTGATCCACCACACGGCCTGCAAGCGGTCGCTGGGCAGGCCGCGGCCCAGTTCGCCAAAGTCCTCGCCAAACAGGTTGCGGAAGTAGGTTGCCACCGTGGCGCCCAGGGTGTGCAGATTCAGGCGCGCGTTGGGCGCCTCCAGCGGGTCGAACGTCCAGGTGATCAGGCCAATGCCCAGGGCCAACATCCGCTCCCGCTGCGCCCATTTTAGGCTGGCAGCCACGCCCCGCCCGCGGTGCTCCGGCAGGACGCCCATCGTCTGCGAGCAGAGCTTCAGGCGCCGGCCCTCGTGCAGCCCCAGGAAGCCGAAGAGGAACCCGATCATCTGGCTGCCGTCGAACGCGCCCAACACCGTGCCGCCGCTGGTTGCGGCCGTGTTGAGCAGCGGCACATACAGCCCTTCGCCCTGGCTGAAACCCCAACAGCGCTGCTGAATCTGGCGCACCTGCACAAATTCGTCATAGGTCGTCAGGTCGCGAATCGTGATGCTCATGCGGTCACCTGTTGATAAACCGCCAGGGTCGCCTGCGCGCAGCGTTCCCAGGTAAAGGTCGCGGCCCGCTGCATCCCCTGCTCACGCAGATGCGCGGCCAGCGCCTGATCGCCCAGCGCCTGCTCCAACGCCTCCGCCAGCGCATCCACACGGGTCGGATCGGCCAGCAGCGCCGCGCCGCCGGCCACTTCGGCCATCGCGCCGCGATCGCTGGTGACCACCACTGCGCCGCACGCCTGCGCCTCCAGGATCGGCAGGCCAAAACCTTCGACCAGCGATGGAAAGGCAAAGGCCGCGGCGCCGCTGTAGAGCGCGGCCAGTTCGCCATCCGTCACCGCAGGCAGCCAGGTCACGGGGTCATGCAGATCGAGCCGGGCGCTGGTCTGCTGCACGCGCAGGCTGGCGTTGCCGGGCGGACCGACCAACACCAGGGTCAGGCCCGGCAGGACACGCCCGCGCCGCACCTGGTCGAATGCCTCCAGCAAGCGCACCAGGTTCTTGCGTTCCACCTGCGCGCCCACGTTCAGGATGAACGGCGCACGCACCCCCAGGCGCGTCAACACGGCCGCGATGCCCTCTGCGGCCACAGGCCGGAAGATCGGGTTGCACCCGTGCGGGATGACGTGCAGATGCGCCGCGTCCACGCCGTAGACTCGGGCCAGATCGCGCGCCGCCTGCTGTGAGGGTACCAGGATGGCTGCAGCCTGGCGCAGACCCCGACGCAGGGACAGGCGGTGAAACAGGCGCCAGGCCGGGTGGAACGCCTGCCAGCCATCCTCCAGGATCGTGTCATGACTGGTGATGACCAGGCGACAGCCCAGGGGCAGCAGCGGCGCAATAAACGCCGGTGCGTGCAGCAGGTCAGGGCGGCGTCGCCACAGGTGCAGAGGCAACCCCAGCTCGACGCCGGTCATGAAAGCCGCGCCATCGGCCAGTTTGCGCAGCATGTCCGGCTTCGAGGCGGGGCCGGCCGCGCAGAATTCTTCGATCTCGAATTCAGGTGGCGCCTCGCGACGCAGAGCGGCCAGCAGCTCGCGACCGTAGACGCCCACGCCGCTGCGGTTACGCGCCGGAAAAGTCATATCGAAGACGATGTGCATCAGTCAAACCTCTGCCTGGGACACGGGCGGCGGTCTGGCCGGCCGCCGCGGTTCCAACCAACTGCGCAGGTCGCCGCGCACAAATCCAGCCCCGCGCGCCAGGACCGCGAAGGCGCCGCCGCCGGCCAGGATCAAAACGAGCAGGCGCAACAGCAGCGCCGGCAGCCCATCGCCCAGCGCCGGCTGCAGCCACGCTTCCCCCAGCCACCCAGCCGCCAGGGCCGCAGCCGCGGCGGGCAAGAGCAAGCGCAGGTCGTGCAACAAGCGGCGCCAGGCCAGGGCTTGATGTCGCCGCACCAAGATCAGGGCGAGCAGGCTGGTCGAGATCAAGGCGGTGGTCGAAAGCGCCAGCGCCAATCCCAACGCGCCCCACGCGCGACTGCAAAGCGCGGCCAGGGCCAGGTAACAGGTCAGGCTGACGGCCGCCACCCACAGCGGCGAGCGCACATCCTGGCGCGCGTGCAGGGCTTTGAGCAAAATAGCGCCCAACCCGGCCGGCGCCATTCCCAGGGCGTAACCTTGCACTAGAATGGCGGTCTGGGCGCCATCCTGCGCGGAAAAGAGGCCGTGCTGATACAGCAGCGTCACCAGAAGCTGGCTGCCGCTCATCAGCCAGGCGGTTGCCAACAGCAGCAGCGGCAGCGCCGTGCGCAGCCCGCTCGCCAGCGCCGCGCTGAAATCGGCCCGGTTGATCTGCAGCGCCGCCAGCCGGGGGAAGATGACGACGGCCAGCGAGCCGGCCACCAGGAAGAGCGGCAGTGACGCCAGCTTCTGCGCCAGGGTCAAGCGCGCGACCGCGCCCGTGCCCAGGTGCGAGGCAAACACCCGCTCGATCAAGGTCATGACCTGCGACAGGCTGACATAAGCGAACAGCGGCAGGCTGAGCATCAGCACCCGCCGCAGCGGTCTCGCGGGAGCGAACCGTACCGCGGGATTCATCCCGTCAACGGGTGCGGGCAGGGCATGGGGATTGCGGCCCGTCGCCCACAGGCCGGGCAGATGCAGCAGCAACTGCATCGCCATCCCCAGGGCCAACGCCAGCGCCAGTTCTGGCACGCTCACCGCAGGCCACAGCCACAGCACGATCAGCGCCAGCGCGCTGCCCAGGCCAGGCGTCAGCGCGGGCAGGACGAAATGATCGGCCGCGTTGAGCAGGCTGCCCGTCAGGCCGGCCAGGATCAGGCAGACCGCGCCAGGCCAGAAGGGGCGCAGCGCCTGCACCGTCAGCGCCTGGGTCGCGGCGTCGAAACCGGGAAAGAGCAGATTGACCAGCGCAGGCGTCAGGAACACAGCCAGCACGGCCAGGGGGATCAGACCCACGGCCACGCTGAGCAGCACCTGCCAGGTCAGGCGTCGGGCCTGGCTGGGGCTGTGGCCGGCCATCTCCAGGTAGACCGGCACCACGGCCGGCGCCAGGGTGCCAGCCACCAGCATCTGCTGCAGAATGGCGGGCAGCAGCAGCGCGCTGAAGATCGCATCACTGGCCGGGCTGGCGCCGAAGCGCGCCGCGAGCGCGGCATCGCGCAGGTAGTTCAACGCGTTGACGGTCAGCGTCAGCCCCAGCACCAGGGCTGCGGTCCGGCGCAGGTTAGCGGCCATGCGTCCCTCCGGCGTCATCCCGCGCTCGCACCCGCTGCGCCAGGCTGTGCCAACCGCGGCCGTTCCATGAGATCAGCAGGCGCGCCCAGAAGCGGACATGCGCCAGCCAGAAGAAGGGCGAGGCGCTCAACCGCGGGTAGAGCGCGGCCAGTTCGCCGCGCGAATGAAACAGCGTATGTCGCACGGCCAGCAGGCGTTCGCGCCGATTGCGCGGCCAGACGCGCAGCATCTCTCCGGGCGGCGCGGGCGCGTCGGCGCCGGTGGTGCGATTGGCAAGGCTGCTGGTCTCGATCCACGCGGCCAGCGGCGCATGAACCTGGGTTGCCAGCCGCGCGGCTGACGCAGCCAGCGGCCCGTCGGGCTGATAGTGCGCCAGCAAGCCCAGGGCCGGATAGAGGAAACGAGCGCCATCGGCCGAAAGAGGGGCCAGGTCAGGCGAATGACGCTGCGCCATCAAGCTGAGGTCAACCAGGTGGACCAGGCGCAGCAGGCGTTCCAGCATGGAGACCGAGGCATGGGCAACCAGGTGATGCAGTAAATCCGCGGTCGTGGGCACCCAGGCCGTCGTACCCAGGAACGGGCGCGGCCGGGCATGTTGCCAGAGCTGCGCGGTCAGGTCATAGCTGGCCCCGCGGAACTCCTCGCGCACATGGCTGTGCAGATCGAGGGGGCGGGGATTGTCCGGGTGATCCTGCGTCCAGGAGACGATGGCGGCCGCGCCGGGCGGATGCAGAACGATGTGGCGCCAGGTGCGATTTTCGATCCGATAGCCGAGCGTCTGCACCACCTGCGTCGCGCGGGCCAACTGCTCCGGCTGCACCAGGATGTCCAGATCGTGCAGGGCGCGCAGAGCGGGGTCAGGATAGAGGCGATTTTCGAGCAGCAGGCTGCCCTTCAGCGGCATGGCTGGGATGCCGGCTTGCGCCAGGGCGGTCAGCAGGCCGTTCAGTTCGTCGAGCAGGCGCTGGTTGCGCCGCGCGTTGCTGCGATAGCCGGTCTCGATCACCGCCTGCACCGCGGGCGGCAGCTGCGAGCGCCAGGGCATGCCCCACAGCAGCGGCAGCACGCCCTGCAGATACGCGGTCAGGCCAAAGGTTTCCCAGGCCGCGGTCGGCCACGTGCTGACGATGGTCGGCGGCTGTTTTGGCTGCAGAACCCAGGCAGCCAGCGCTTCCACGGCCTGCGAGTACCAGACCTTGTGCGCGGCGGTCAGTGGTAGATCCAAACCCTAACTCCCTAACCTGAAAATGGCTTCGCGTCAAGACGCCAGGAAGCACACGGCCCTCAGTTTACACCTTTCCTCCCTGACCTGTCAATCTCTGCCAGCGGGACACAGCATCCGAACGCCCTTGCGCCCCGAATTCATTCGGCGGCGTTTTTGTAAGCAAAAATGCTGGAATCTCAGATTTTGATCGGTAGACAGGCGCGCCAAATGATGATACAATACGTCTGGTATCAGGGTACTAATGCCCATCGCCCCCCGTCGCACGCCCGCTCTTCTCGTCGTCCCTGGTGGGTGCTGCGCCTGCTTTGATTCTTCGTTGTTTACGGCCCCGCCGTGCTGATGACTGGCGCTAGCGCCATTATTGTCTGCCGGCGCTCAGGCCAATGGCGCACCAGCGCCATTGTGTTTTATGTGCAACCTGATGAGGAGGATCTGTCATGTCATTCGCAAGCTACCTATCTACCCCGAGGCGGCTGCGCCCACCCGCGACGCGTTTGGCGCTGCGCGGAGGGCCACTGCTTCTGTTGGCCGTCCTTGTATTCTGCAGCCTGTGGGTCATCAGCACCCCGTCGGCACAGGCGCAGCCTACCGAACCCCCATTTGAGGGGGGCACGGTGATTACACCGATCATGCCCGAACTGTGGCGCTTGCAGCCCACCGGGCCGGACGCCGCCGTCTGCGGGATCGCCACCTGGGTTGTTCCCACCAACAGCCCCAACCCCACCGTCGCCATTTCGGTCAATCTGCTCAAGAATGGCGTCCCCAAAATCCTCGACACCCCCCTCGCCAAACTCGATTTTGGTCAAAACAACATCGCCTACGGCTTCTGCACCGACATCTACCACTCGCGCGCCTTCAATCGCGGCTTCTGCCTGGACAGCAGCTTCTTCTCTGACTGGCGCGTCGCTTGGATGGTGGCCAACTACCCCCCCACCCTCAACGATGCCATCATGCAGGCCGCACGCCAGGCCGCGGTCTGGAGACTGACCGACGGCTGGCTCCTGAATCAGGCCGACGCCACCATCTACAACTCCACCTATGACAACGGCGTGCGCAACGCCTACAACGCCATCCTGGCCAGCATCCCGGCCACGCCGCCGGTGGAGTATCAACCGGGCAACGTGCAAATCGCTATCACCCCGGCCTCGGCCACCAACTTCCTGCCCTACCAGCCGGCCCATCCCTTCACCGTGCGCCTGACCAAGGGCGGATTTCCGCTGGCCGGCTACACCGTCACCGTCAGCGCCACGGCTGGTACGCTCGACCGCACCAGCGCGCTGACCGATGCCAACGGCGAGGCCGCCTTTGTCCTCACCAGCACAACCGCCGGCCATGCCAACATCACCGCCGCGGCCACCCTCGACCTGCCGGCTGGCTCACGCTTCGTGGATCAGCTCAGTCCGGATAGCTGGCAGCGCATCGTCTTGGGCCAAACCGTCCGCGTCTCCGTGCGCGCGTTGGCGTCGAAGGACTGGGTAGAGTCCGGCAACCTCATCATCGCCCACAAGTTCGAAGACCGAAACTTCGACGGCGTGCAGCAAGAGGACGAACCGAACCTGGCGGGTTGGACCTTCACCCTGGGGACGCCCGGCGGTCAGTTCACCGGCGTCACCGACAGCAACGGCAACGCCTTCTTCGCTGACCGCATCAGCGGCAACGGCGCCTATGTCCTCACCGAAACCCTGCAGAACGGCTGGATCAACAGCACCCCCCTGAGCCAGAGCCGCACCCGCAGCGCTGGCGACCCCTGGATGCAGTGGCGCGCAGACTTCGGCAACAGCCGCTATTCGGTCCTGCATGTCCTCAAGTTCCTGGACACGGACGGCGATGGCATCTGGGATGAAGGGCAGGAGCCTGGTTTGCCGGGTTGGCAATTTGCCCTCTACATCTGGCAGAACAACGACTGGGCGCAGTTCCGCGGCGGCACCTCCGGCGCGGACGGACGGCTGGCCTTTACCGAACTGCCCGGCGCGCGCTACAAGGTTGTCGAACAGGTCGCCAACCATCCCGGCTACACCAACACCACCCCGCTGGAGCAAGAAGTCATCCTGGCCTTCCCGGAGCAGCAGGAGCGGCGCTTCGGCAATCGCGGCGCCCTGGGCATCAGCGGCGTCAAATTCAACGACCTGAATGCCAACGGCGCCCGCGACGCTGGCGAGCCGACCCTGGCCGGCTGGACGATTCGCCTGACCGGCGGGCCGCACGCCGTTGATCTGACCACAACGACCAATGCCAGCGGCGCCTATGCCTTCGCCAACCTGGAGCCGGGCACCTACACCGTCACCGAATTCGGTCAGGCCGGTTGGACGCAGACCTACCCCGACGGCATCGGCGCGCACTTCGTGACCCTGACCAACCAATCGCTCTCCGGCTTCGATTTCGGCAACACCCAACTGAGCAGCATTGGCGACTTTGTGTGGCTGGATCAGAACCGCAACGGCATCCAGGACAGCGGCGAGGCCGGTGTTCCCGGCGTGACCGTTGCCCTGTTCAAGCAGGTCGGCGCCGCCTGGGTCAGCCAGGGCACGCAAGCCACCGACGCCAGCGGCCACTACCTCTTTGCCAACCTGTTGACGGGCAGCTACTACGTCCGCTTTACCCCGCCGGCCACCTACCTGATCACCTTGCGCGATCAAGGCGGCGACGACACGGTGGACAGTGACGCGGATGTGACCACCGGCGCCACCGTCGCCATCAGCCTGGGCGCGGGCGACCATCAGCGGCAGTGGGACGCGGGGCTGTATCAGCCGCCGGCCATTGACGTTGAAAAATACGTTTCAGTGGACAATCAGGCCACCTGGCACGACGCTGATACGGCGCCAGGGCCACAGGCGGCCGTGGGCGCTAACGTCTACTTCCGCTTTGTCGTCACCAACAGCGGCAATGTGCCCCTGAGTAACGTCACCCTGACCGACAACGTCTACGCGCTGACCGCGTGCAGCCCCATCCCCAACCCGTTGGCGCCCGGCGCCAGCTACACCTGCATCTTCGGCCCCACGCCGGCGCAGGTCGGTCAGCACGCTAACACCGCCACCGCCAACGGCTCCTGGAGCGGCCTCACCGTCAGCGATTCTGACGACGCCAACTACACCGCGCCCGCGCAGCCGGCCATTGACCTGGAGAAGCACGTCTCCGTGGACGGTCAGGTCTCCTGGCAAGACGCCGACACCCCGCCCGGCCCGGGGACCACCGTCGGCAGCGCCGTCTACTTCCGCTTCATCGTCACCAACACCGGCAATGTGCCCCTCACTGCGGTCACCATCACCGATAACGTCTACACCCTGTCCGCCTGCTTCATCCCCTTCCCCCTGCAGCCCGGCCAGTCCTACAGTTGTATCCACGGCCCCACCGTGGCGACAGTCGGCCAGCACACCAACACCGGTACAGCCAGCGGCAGCTATCAGGGCGCCACCGTCACCGATCAGGACGACGCCAATTACAACGTCCTCGCCCGGCCGCTCATTGACGTGGAAAAACTCGTCTCTGTAGATGGCGGCGCCACCTGGGCCGATGCCGACCTCCCGCCCGGCCCCACGGCCGCGGCCGGCGGCAGCGTCTACTTCCGCTTCGACGTCACCAACACGGGTAACGTGCCCCTGAGTAACGTCACCCTGACCGACAACGTCTACAGCCTCAGCAACTGCAACGTCCCCAACCCGCTGCATCCCGGCCAAAGTCACGCCTGCTGGCTCGGCCCCGTCCCCGCGCAGCCCGGTCAGCACACCAACACCGTCACCGCCGCCGGGGTCTACGGCGCCACCACCGTCAGCGATCAGGACGATGCCAACTACGTCGCACCGACGCCTACGCCGACCAACACCCCGACCGGCACCGCGACGACCACCTGGACGCCCACCCACACTCCGACCCACACGCCGACGGCCACCTGGACGCCCTCGCCAACGAATACCCCGACCGCGACGTTCACCTGGACGCCGACCAACACCCCCACCAATACGCCCACGCCTATCCCGCAGGCGCCGCTGATTGACGTGGAGAAATTCGTCTCCGTGGACGGCCAGTTCACCTGGCAAGACGCTGACCTGCCGCCCGGCCCGCAGACCACCAGCGGCAGCGCCATCTACTTCCGCTTCGAAGTCAGGAACACCGGCAACGTCACCCTCAGCAACGTCACCCTGGGCGACAATGTCTACAGCCTGAACAACTGCAACGCGCCCAGCATCCTCGTCCCCGGCCAGACCTACGTCTGCTGGCACGGCCCGGTCCTGGCCCAGCCCGGCCAGCACACCAACACCGCCACGGCCAGCGGCCAGTTCGGCGCCACCACCGTCAGCGACACGGACGATGCCAACGTCATCGCGCCCGCGCAGCCGGCCATTGACGTGGAGAAATATGTCTCTGTGGACGGCCAGGCCACCTGGCTCGATGCTGATAACTCGCCCGGCCCGCAGGCCACCGCCGGCAGCGGCGTCTACTTCCGCTTCGTCGTCACCAACGTGGGCGACGTGCCCCTGAGCAACGTGACCTTGAGTGACAACGTCTACCTGCTGAACGGGTGCAGCCCTATTCCCGACCCGTTTGTACCTGGGGCCGGCTACGTCTGCATCTACGGGCCGGTTGCGGCCGAATTGGGTCAACACACTGACACCGCCACCGCCGTCGGCAGCTACAACGGCACGACGGTGCAAGACAGCGACGACGCCAATTACTACACCCCTTCACAGCCGGCCATCGATGTGGAGAAATATGTCTCTGTGGACGGCCAGGCGACCTGGTTCGATGCTGACACGCCGCCCGGCCCCCAGGCGACGGTGGGCGACGGCGTCTACTTCCGCTTCGAGGTGACGAACATCGGCAATGTGCCCCTGACTGATGTCACCTTGACCGATAACGTGTACACCTTGACCAACTGCAACGTGCCCAATCCGCTGCAGCCGGGCCAGGGCCACACCTGCTGGCTGGGACCTGTGACCGCGCAGGTCGGTCAACACACCAACAGGGCGACCGCGACCGGATTGTATGGCGCCATCACCGTCAGCGATGCGGACGATGCCAATTACAACGCGCCCACCCCCACCCCCACGCCTACACCGACCCAGTCGCCAACGGCCACGCTGACGCCCAGCCCCACGCCCACCAACACCCCCACCCCCACCTGGACGGCTACGGCCACTCCTACCGCGACCGCGACGCCCACCCGGACACCGACCGTGACCCCCACCCACACGCCGACGCCCATCCCGCTCGTGCCCGCGATTGATGTGGAGAAACTGGTCTCAGTGGACGGTCAGGTCACCTGGCAGGACGCGGACCTGCCGCCTGGCCCGCAGACCGTGGACGGCTTCGGCGTCTACTTCCGCTTCATCGTCACCAACATCGGCAACGTCCCCCTCACCAACGTCACCCTCACCGACAATGTGTATATCCTGAGCGGCTGCAACGCCCCCAGCGTGCTCGCCCCCGGTCAGAGCTACACCTGCTGGCATGGCCCCACGCCCGCCCAGGTCGGTCAGCACACCAACACCGCCACGGCTACGGGCATGTACGGCGCCACCACCGTCACCGACGCCGACGACGCCAACTACAACGTGCCCCCCCAGCCCGCCATCAACGTCGAGAAGTATGTCTCCGTGGACGGCCAGGCCACCTGGCATGACGCCGATGTCCCGCCTGGTCCGGGGACCATCGCCGGCCACAGCGTCTACTTCCGCTTTGTTGTCTCCAACGTCGGCAACGTCGCCCTCACCAACGTCACCCTGACCGACAGCCTCTATCCGCTGGCCGGCTGCGGCCCCATCCCGGCCCTGCTGCAGCCCACCGCCGCCTACATCTGCACCATCGGTCCCCTTCCGGCCGAGCTGGGCCAGCACACCGACACCGCCTATGCCACCGGCGCCGCCGGCAGCATCACCGTCAGCGACCAGGACGATGCCAACTACAACGCGCTGACCCGGCCGGCCATTGACATCGAAAAACTGGTCTCCGTGGACAATCAGGTCACCTGGCAGGACGCCGATACGTCGCCAGGCCCGCAGGCCGCGCTCGGCAGCGCGGTCTTCTTCCGTTTCGTCATCTCCAACATCGGCGACGTGCCCCTCAGCAATGTTACCCTGAGCGACAACGTCTATCCGCTGAACGGCTGCCCGGCCATCCCCAACCCCCTGCAGCCCGGCGCCAGCGCCACCTGCACCTACGGCCCCGTCACCGCCCAGGTCGGCCAGCACACCAACACCGCCTCCACCAGCGGCGTTTACCTCGACATCACCGTGCGCGACAACGACGACGCCAACTTCCACGTCGTCGCCCAACCCGCCATTGATGTCGAAAAGCACGTCTCCGTGGACGGCCAGCTCACCTGGCTCGACGCCGACTTCTCCCCCGGCCCCCAGACCCGCGTCGGCGATCCCGTCTTCTTCCGCTTCATCGTCACCAACGTCGGCAACGTCCCCCTGACCAACGTCAGCCTGACCGACAATGTGTATGACCTGACCAGTTGCGGCCCCATCCCGAACCCGCTGCTGCCCGGCGCCTCCTTCACCTGCGTCCTCCAGTCGGTCGTCACCGACACGGAGAACTGCGTCCATACCAACACCGCCCTGGCGCAGGGCTACTACGGCAACACGCCCGTGCAGGACACGGACGACGCCAACTACTACGCCCCGGCCCGCCCCGCCATTGACGTGGAGAAACTCATCTCCGTGGACGGCCAGATCACCTGGCAGGATGCTGACGCCGCGCCTGGCCCGCAGGTGCTGCTGGGCAGCGAGGTGTACTACCGCATCGTCGTCGTCAATGTCGGTAACGTCGCCCTGGCTGACGTCACCCTCACCGACAGTCGCTACCCCCTGGCCGGCTGCGGCCTCCCGCCCAACCCCATGGCGCCCGGCCAGAGCTTCACCTGCAACTATGGCCCCGTCTCCGCCCAGGCCGGCCAGATCCTCAACCGCGCCACGGCAAGCGGCCTGCACGGCAGCACCGCCGTGCAGGACGCGGATGACGCCAACTACGAAGGCATCGTCGCCCGCTCGGTCATCGGCGACCTGGTCTGGCGTGACCTCGACCTGGACGGCATTCACGACGCCGGGGAGCCGGGCATTGACGGCGTGCTCGTCGAACTGCTCGATACCAGCAGCAGCGTCATCGCCACCGACGTCACCACCAACGGCGGCCTCTACCTGTTCGAGGGCCTCGTGGCCGGCAGCTACCAGGTGCGCATCCCCGCCTCCAACTATGACCCCGGTCGCCCCCTGGCCGGCTTCGCCTTCACCAGCGCCGCTTACGGCCCCAATCCCTACCCGGTGACGCTGGGCGCCAATGACGCCTATCTCTTTGCCGACTTCGGCTTTGCCCGCGTGCGCGTCGTCATCAACAAACGCGCCAGCGCCGCCCAGGTCCTGCAAGGCCAGAGCGTCACCTACACCTACGAAGTGACCAACCTGGGCGACACCTGGCTCGGCAACCTCGTCGTCAGCGATGACGTGCTTGGAGCGATCTGCGCCAGTCCCGCCATCGGCCCGTTGGCCCCCGGCCAGCAGGCTACCTGCACCCGCACCGTCACCCCCACCGGTCGCACCTGCAACATCGGCTCTGTCACGGCGACCGCCACCACCCCCACCGGCGCTACTCTCCAGGTCAACACCCAGGCCAGCTCCCAGCGAGTCTGCGTGGATGTCGTGCAGGCCCTGCCGCGTGACTACGGCGACGCGCCCGACACCGGCCCTGGCGCCGGCGTCGGCAACTACCAGACCATCGCCGCGGACAACGGCCCCAGTCACATCGTCATCCCCGGTCTCCACCTCGGACGCCAGGCGCCCGACAGCGACAACGGCGCGCTGCAAAACCCGGACAGCAACGCCGACGACACCACCGGCCTGGATGACGAAGATGGCATCGCCATCCTCCCCATCATCTCCACCGCCTCCGGCGGCGTCAACCTGATGGTGTCAGCCCTCAATGCCACCGGCCAGCCCGCCACGGTGGCCTGCTGGCTTGACTTCAACCGTGACGGCGACTTCCTGGACGCCGGCGAGCGCACCGCGGCCGCCATCAACAGCAGTGTAAACCGGCAGTCGGTCAACCTGACGTTCAGCGGCTTCCCCGTGCCCACCCCAGGCGTTAGCTACCTGCGCTGCCGCATCGCCAACGCCGCGTCTGAGGTGGCTGCCCCCACCGGCCCGGCCAACAGCGGCGAAGTCGAAGACGCGTGGATCACCATCCTCAACGTCGGCTCCTGCGGCCCGCGGCGCCCCGGTCTGCCCAGTACACCGTGCCCGGCCGTGACGATCGGCGGTCTCACCTGGCAAGACACGACGCCTGACGGTAACTTCGACGATGAGCCAACGCTCAGCGACGTCACCCTCAGTATCACCAACGACCTGGGCGAACGCGTCGCCATCATCACCACCGGCCCCGACCACTTCCAGCCCGGTCGCTACCTGGTGCAGGATTTGCCGCCTGGCACTTACTTCGTCACCGTGGAGAGCTGGCCGGCCGGCTACGTCCCGCTGGAACCGCTGACGCGACGCCTGGTGTTGACCACCAGCGGCGAGAGCGGCAGCGCCGAATTCCCCTTCATGCAGGCACACCGGTTCTTCCTGCCGTCTGTCCTGCGCTGATTGTTGTGAAGAAACCCGGCTTCTGCGAGAAGCCGGGTTTCTGTGAGAGAGAAGCGAGAAACCCGGCTTCTGCGAGAAGCCGGGTTTTTGTGACTGCGATAAGTCCGGTTCGAGGAAACATCTATTATGAAGGTACGTCTGATTCTGTTTCATCTGCTTCTACTGGTCAGCCTGTTGTGGTCCAACACCGCACTGGCTACACCGCGCCTGGCGCCCGCCGGCGCCAGCATCCTGGTCAATACGTTGACCGACGAACTGAACACCGACGGTGACTGCGCCTTGCGCGAGGCGATCCGTGCGGCCAACCTGGATCAGGCGGTGGACGCGTGTGCGGCCGGCAATGGCGCGGACACGATCACCCTGCAGGCCAATGTCACCTATACTCTGACCCGTGTGGGTGCGGATGACACCGCGGTGAACGGCGACCTGGACATCACCGACGACGTGACGATCGCCGGCAGCAACACCATCATTGACGCCAATGGGGCGACCACGCTCGACCGGGTTATCCAGGTGTTAGCCGGCAACATCGTCACGATTTCGAACGTCACGCTGCGCAACGGGCGCACCACCTCGTTTGGCGGCGGCATCCGCAGCGCGGGCACGTTGACGCTGCGTACTGTCACCCTCATCGCCAATCAAAGCACCGGCAACGCGGGCGGCGGCATCGCGAACGAAGCTAGCGCGCTGTCGTTGATCAACACCACGATTACCAACAATACGGCATCCACCTTGGGCGGCGGCATTGCGCTGCTTGGGGGTACGCTCGAGGCCGTCAACCTTGGCTTGAACAACAACACCGCGACCAGCGACCGCGGCGGCGGCATGTGGAACGGTAGCAGCGCCTCGGCCACGCTGATCAACAGCACGATCAACAACAACAGCGCGGACACCAACGGCGGCGGCATCTACAACGAAAACAACCTGACCTTGCTTGGCAGCACCGTGCATACCAATCACGCGGGCACCCCTGGCGGCGGCGTGAGCGAGGTGGGCGGCGGTATCTTCAACCAGGACACCCTGGTCATGAGCCACAGCACCGTGCGCAACAACACGGCGGACGACAGCGGCGGGATCTCCAACGATGGCGGCAGCATGACCATCCGCAACAGCACGATCAACAACAACACCGCGATCAGCGCGGCGGGCATGCGCAACGCCAACGCCGGCACAGCCGTGCTGATCAATAGCACGGTCAGCGGCAACTCGGCCAGCGCGGGGGCGGGCGGTATCGCCAACGGCAGCGGCGCGCTGCTGCAGCTCAGCAACGTCACCGTGGCCTTCAACGTGGCCGACTCCGACGCCAACAACTTCGGCGACGGCGGCGGTCTGAGCAACGCCGCCACCGCGATCGTGCGCAATAGCCTCATCGGCGAAAATGTTGACGCCTCAACCAGCGGCACGATCTTTCCCGACTGCTCCGGTGGCTTCACTTCCGACGGCTACAACCTGATCGAGAACACGACCGGCTGCGCCATTGGCGGCAACACGACCGGCAACATCACCGGCACAGACCCCAACCTGGCTGCCCTGGCCAGCAACGGCGGTCGCACCCAGACCAACGCCTTTCCCACCGGCTCCCCGCCTTTCAACGCCGGCAACCCCGCCGGCTGCGTTGACAATACCGGCGCGGCCGTGATCGCCGACCAGCGCGACGGTGCGCGGCTGACCCGCTGCGACATCGGCGCGTTCGAGTTTGCCGCGTGTCTGCTGATCGGCGACGTGGACGACGATGGTGACGTGGATGTGACCGACATCAGCGCCGTGGCTAATGCCTGGCTCGATCCGGCCCTCAATCCGGTGCTCGATATCACGATCAGCGGTTACATTGATGTCATTGACGCGACGGCTACCGCGTCACGGTTCGGCCTGGTCTGCTCATAGAAAACCAGGGATCGTTCAGCCTATGCGTCAAAGACCCGGCTTCAGCGAGAAGCCGGGTTTCTTTTTCTGCGCCATCCAGAGGAAGAACAGCCGCACCGTATGACGCACATCATATGCAGAGAAGTGCATACAAGAGTATCATATGCACATATTCGCATATTCCAGCCAGGAGTACACAAGCCGATGGAGATGTCGTACGAGGAGATTGCCAACCGTCTCAAACTGTTGTCGCACCCGGTGCGCCTGCAGATTCTGGACGCCCTGCGCCGCGAGGCGGCCTGCGTGTGCCATCTGGAGACCGCGCTGCAACGACCGCAGCCCTACATCTCACAGCAGTTGGCCGTGCTGCGCAGCGAGGGCCTGGTCACGGATCGCAAGGAAGGGCAAAATGTCTATTACCGGGTGACCGATCCCGCGCTGGCTGTTCTGCTGACCGCCGTGCTTGGCCCCGCCCCTACTGGCGATCAGCGTCCGTTGGCCGGCTGCCCCTGCCCCCAGTGCAGCACCATCGCGCCGATCACGTTGCATCTGCAAATGGCCCCGACAGCTTGAGCATTCCGCAGAACCCAAAAAAAGACAACAACCTATCATGTTCGAGGAGAAATGTTCTATGACGATCAACATCAAAGTTCTCGGCCCCGGCTGTAACAACTGCCACAAGGTGGAAGCCACCGCGCGTGCCGCCGTGACCCAAATGGGCATAGACGCCCACATCGAGAAGGTCACAGATTACGTCACCTTTGCGCGTTACGGCCTGCTGCACACCCCGGGCCTGGTCATCAACGAGAAGTTGGTCAGTGGCGGCCGCATCCCCACCGTGGCCGAGGTGCAGACCTGGCTGGCCAACGCGGCCCTGGCTGGTTGACGCGGCGCCCCTACCTGGTTGTATCACGCGGCATTCATGCCGTGCGCCGCCGGACGGGATGAATGCCGTGGTACGGGGGATCTGTTGCCAACGGCGTCGTCACGCCGGAGGCGTGACCTACGGGTCAAGTACCCCTTTCCTGCACTGGAGAACTGCATGATTACGCATCCTGATTCGCTCTACAACCGCATCGCGACGCGGCGACCGCAGGCCGCGGCGTGGGCCGCCGTCATCCTGGCCGCCATCGCCTGGATTCTGGCCTACCGTAGCCTGCAGCCGTTGGCGAACTGGCTCGCCTTCGACCTGATCGGGTTGACCCCTGGCTCGCACCTGGGCGAAGCGGTGGCCTTCTTCCTCTACGATGTGCCCAAAATTTTGCTGTTGCTCAGCGGCATCATCTTTCTGGTGACGATCCTGCGCTCCTTCTTCAGCCCTGAACAGACGCGCCGCCTGCTGGGCGGCAAGCGCCTGGGCTTGGGCAACACGCTGGCGGCCGGGCTGGGCGTCATCACCCCCTTCTGCTCCTGCTCGGCCGTGCCGCTCTTCATCGGCTTCGTCGAGTCGGGCATTCCCCTGGGCGTCACCTTCTCGTTCCTGATCGCTGCGCCCATGGTCAATGAGGTCGCGGTGGTCATGCTGTTCGGCTTGTTCGGCTGGCAGGTGGCTGCGCTCTACATGGTGATGGGGCTGGTGATTGCCATCGTGGCCGGCCTGGTCATCGGCAGCCTGAAGTTGGAGCGCTTCGTCGAAGATTTCGTGTGGCAAATCCATGTTGGCGGCGCCGGCCTGGAGAGCGAACGCCTGACGTGGGTGGATCGCTTCGCTCGCGCCCGCCAGAGTACGGCCGAGATCGTGAGCAAGGTGTGGCCCTACGTGGTGGTGGGCATTGCCATCGGCGCGCTCATCCACGGTTTCGTGCCTGAGAACGCCCTTGCGGGCATCATGGGCCGCGACGCCTGGTGGTCTGTGCCGGCCGCAGTGGCATTGGGCGTGCCGATGTACTCTAACGCCGCGGGCATCATTCCGGTGGTGCATGCCCTGATGGGCAAAGGCGCGGCGCTCGGCACGGTGTTGGCCTTCATGATGAGCGTGGTGGCCTTGAGCCTGCCCGAAATGATCATCCTGCGCCGCGTGCTCAAACCGCAGCTCATCGGGGTCTTCATCGGCGTTGTCGCCACGGGCATCGTCCTCGTCGGCTATCTCTTCAACCTGGTCGTGTGAGCAATAAGCGGGATTGATGGTAACTGCTGGGCCTGCCTGGAATTCAGACAGGATTCACAGGATTGACAGGATATTCGAACTCTCGTGCCGATAGTTTTGCACACCACAGAGCAAGAATCCTGTACATCCTGTTCATCCTGTCCAAATCGGCCTGCAGGGTGAGCAGTTGCGATTGATGGACGTTTGGATGTACTTCACCTCAATCGTTGGCTTGCGGATCGTCGCGGCTGGATAGTCACCCCGCCCGTTGGTACGCGGCTAACGTCCGTTCGCGCGCCGCGGCATGATCCACAATGGGCGCCGGGTAATCCTGCCCCAGCACGCAGCCGGCCTGGCGCTGTTCCAGCGGCGTCATGGTCCACGGCTTGTGAATGAACGGCGCGGGCACATGCGCCAGCGCGGGCAGCCAGCGGCGCACAAAGTCGCCGTTGGGATCGAACTTCTCGCCTTGCAGCACCGGGTTGAAGATGCGGAAATAGGGCGCGGCGTCTGTGCCAACGCCGGCCGTCCACTGCCAGCCGCCGTTGTTCGAGGCCGGGTCGCCGTCCACCAGATGCTGCATGAAGAAGCGTTCGCCCCAGCGCCAGTCAATCAGCAGGTCTTTGACCAGGAACGAGGCCACGATCATGCGGGCGCGGTTGTGCATCCAGCCGGTCTGCACCAGTTGGCGCATGGCCGCGTCCACGATCGGATAGCCGGTGCGGCCCTCGCGCCAGGCGGCGAAAAGCTCAGGGTTGTTGTCCCACGGGATGCTGCGCAGTTCGGGGCGGAACGCGGCGCGCAGCACGCCAGGAAAATGATAGAGGATGCTGGCGTTGAATTCGCGCCAGATCAGCTCGTTGAGCCAGACCTCCGCGCCGCGGCGGCCGGCTGCGTCGGTCGCCCCGTCGAGGATGGCGTAGGCCGCCGCGGCCGCCTGCCGCGGGGAGATCAGACCGAAGCGCAGGTAGGGCGACAACTGCGAGGTTCCATCCAGGTCCGGGCGGTCGCGCAGCTCGTGGTAGCGCCGGATGGGCGCCTGCAAGCCGTCCGCAAAGGCCCGCAGACGGCGCTGCGCCTCCGCTTCGCTGGCCTCGAAGGGCACGTCGGGCGGCAAGGCGGGACTGGCCGGAATCCGGTCGCTCGCCAGGTTAACGGGAGTGGGAATGCGGCCGGGCGCGGGCAGCGGGGTCAGGTTGGGCGGCAGCGCCTTCCAGGCCCGGCTGAAGGGCGTGAAGACGGTGTAGGGCGAGCCGTCCGCTTTGGTCACGACATCGGAGGGGAAGACGGTGACGCCTGGGGTGAGCTGCAAGGGCAGATGGGCGGCCGCCTCGGCGTCGCGGCGTCGCGCATACGGAGAAACATCGGCCTGGGCCACGATCGCGCCGGCGCCGGCGGCTGCGACCAAGTCGGCCAGCACCGCCTGCGGGTCGCCCTGGCGAAAGATCAAGCGACTGCCGCGGCGGGCCAGGTCCGCATCCAGGCTGCGCAGGCTGTTCAGCAGGAAGGCCAGGCGTTTGGCGCCCGTGGTTGGGGCCTGGGCGAGGTGCGGATCGAGAATGAAGAGGGGAATGACCTGGTCGGCCATTGCCAGGGCGGCCGTCAGCGCCGGGTTGTCGGCCAGGCGCAGATCACGCCGAATCCACCAGATTGCCACACGCATGAGTGATTTTCCTCCAGGAAACGAATCTGGAGTTTCAGACGGACGGCGGCAGGCCGGCGTCACCGCTCAACGGTCGTTTATTTGGCCGATAAACTGCCGATATTGCGCCGATAACCATCCCCGCTCCATCGGCTCCGTTTGGCTGTGCGCGCTGCTCATGCTACAATCCTGCTCGCAGGGTGACCGCACGGGTCAGTGAGCTTTGTCGTCAACAGGTACCACCCTTCACCGCTTCCCAGGAGGTCCTCATGTCACGCCAATTGTCAACATCTCAACCGACGCTTCGACTGCAAACCAAGCAGTTGGGTACAGCCGTGAGGCGCACGCAGCGCAACCAGGTCAACGCCATGGTGCGCCTGGCCGATCGCCTGTTCAAAAAAGTAGATCAAGATGGGCTAGAGACGCTCATCGGCAAATTCAAGGATTTCGCCATCGAATACGCCACCACACTCGACAACGCCAATCAGTCGGGTCAGCTCTCGTTCTTGCTGCGGTCAGGCATCGAGCGTCTGCTGCAGGAGTGGAACATCCTCAGTCGCGCCTGCGAGCAGCGCCGCGAGACCAACCCCAAGTACATGAAGTCCGAAGACCGTCAAGAGAGCACGCGCTACTACCTGGAGCAGGCCGATGCCATGCTGGCCTCCTACTGCGCCCGTTGGAAATCGCCGGACGATCCTGTCTATGTGCCTTTACAGACGCCGGTGGTCTATTTCGAGAAGCTGTATCGCATTTCACGCGCGCTCTTTGCGCCCGACATTCCGGTCATCTCCATTCCACTTTCCGACTATGATGCGCCGGACCGCTGGCAGGCCCTCGCGCACGAGATAGGACACCACATTTTTTGGAATGGCGTCACACTTGATGAGTTCGTTCCTCTCCAAAACCGTATGTGCCAAGCGGTAATGGACGCGCTATGTAGGAAACTGGGTGTAGATTTTAGCACGGCCGAAGAAGCGATAGTGGGACGTCTCAACCTGTGGAATCTGTGGATGGAGGAAGTCTTTGCTGACATCTGCGGTGTTCTGTTCGCCGGGCCGATGTTTGCGCTCTCAGCACAGGACCTGGCGGCAGTGTCTGTCTCCAAGGACACCGAATTGGTTGGCGTAAAGAACGATGCTCACCCCTCCCTGTATCTACGTCCTTTGATTGCGCTCCAGGTTGTGCGCGAAATCGCCGATCGAAGCTCGCACCCTTATTATCGTGATAAGTTGATGGCTTGGGCTGGCATGGGAGAAGAAGTGACACGCGGACGCGTCCCAAGTTACGAGGATCAGTTACGCATGCAAGCCGCACGTGAGGCGCGGAAATCTGTGGGCGGCGAGTATGACCTGCCAGTCAATCGGCCCTCGTTATCTGATCGCTGGTTGGCGTTTGCGCCCAAAATCGGCAAAGAGGAGTATCCAGGCGCGCACACCACGCTCGATGATTTGGCTGGCGACGTGCCGCTGATCGTTCACACTTTGCTCAATAAACCGGTGTGGCCCGGCGATAGATGCCTGTGGGATTTGATTTGTTGTCATGCGGGACAGGAGTGCAGGGATGATCACAGGCACAAGACGATTGATGATGACCTGGCGGATCTTGATCGGATGAGCTGGACTGAATTGCCAGATATCACCTCACCGATCTTCCCCGAGATTCCATCGGCGCCCTCTAGCCCGCACTCCGATTTCGAGAAAGTGCTTTCGCATCTCGTGACTACCATCATGGCTGCGGAGAAATTCGCTCCTGACGTCAAAGCCAAGCTCTTTTGGACGCTATTTGCAGCCATGGAAATCGAAGCCGATGCGGCAGCGTATCATACCCATGAAGCGGAGGATATTGTCAGTCATTCGCATCATGTTCCTGATCCTCCTATTAGAGGCAGACTGAGCGTCAGTGTGACCTGGAAGCACTCTCATGACGCAGCCGGTCGTCACGTATACTGGATTATCTAGTGTTGGGTGATCTACCGCCGCAATTCGGCCAGGAATTTGCGGTCTTGATTCAGGCAGGCGTGAAACTGCATCTGTTGTAAGAAACGCAGGTAGGCGCCTTGATCTTGGTACCAGACTGCCCGTAAAATTTGCAGTCGGGGAGGGTCATCTGTCTGCGGTGTTCCAAGATACTCAGCCATCTTGGCGTCAATCTGTGCGGGATTGGCGCCTGGTCTACCTGTAATAGCCAGGTAGTAGTAAGCCCAGCAGAGTCTCGTGAACACCGACTGACCGTCGAGTGTTTCCGCTCGCTGACAGGAAACTTTTGCCTTGTCGAAGTTGAAGATAGTGTGGCGCTGCAGGTTGCTGTAGTTTGCATGGGCCAACAATTCGATGTCGGTTTCTCCTTGTTTCGCCGCGAATCTGATTGCATCGTCCAGGTAATCTTCGCCCGAAGTCGCAAACACAGCCAGCTTTTGAGCTTTGCCGAACAAGGCCACCCCGAGATTGTGGACTGCAGCGCTCCAGCTTGGCTGTTGATCTTTTAGTGTGCGCAAGAGATCAATCGCGTCTTCATAGCGCTGGTCGAATAGCATGGCATTGGCGCGCAACAATCTCAGTTCGTGGGTTTGTACGTTCACCGGCAGTTCTGTAATTTGCTCGCTGGCTTGGGAGTAATCGCCATGTTGAAACACAGCCAGCGCAAGTCCCGCGCTGAGCACCTCGCTCACCGTTCCGCTGACCGTGATCTCAGGCGGTTGAAACAAGTCGTCTGCATTACGGATGGCCGACAATTCGAACGACACTGTGAGGCGGGCGGCGGACGTGTCGCTGTTACACGTACCACGCAATACCAGGTCAAAGCCGTCTGGTTGACGCCAGGTGCGCAGGGTGCTTGCCGTGGTTTGCGTCACGACAACGTTCACGGACGTCAGAGTGGCTTGCACGTTATCCTTGATCTCAGCCGGACAGTCAGTCAACGGTTGCAGCGCCACTCGCACAGGCTCCAGGGAAGCTTGACAGGTCGCAAATGAGGGCAGCGGCGGCAATTCCGGCGGCTGCATACTGCGCAGCAACATTCGGACGCCCCATCCCATCACGGCCAACACCACCAGCGCCGCTACCCCCATCGCCCAGCGCGGCCGCGCCTTCGCTGCGGCGGCCGGCGGCAGGCGCAGCACCTGGTCGGCGAAGGCGGTCACTTGCACAGGGTTGATTTCACGCACCAGGGCCAGCAGGCGCTCGGTCTCGCCGCGGCGTTCCACCTGTTCCAGCAGAATCTGGGTTTTTTGTTGGCGCGTCAGGCTTGCCGTGAAGTAGCTGTCGTAGATGTCACGAAAATGATCGAAGGCGAGGGTGTTCAGCTCGTCATCGGTCAGCGCCTGGTTGAGAAGATCGCGAATGGCAGCCGTGTTGTAACGCATGTTATGAGTGCTCCTGTGAACAGGCCCAGTATACCTGATGGCGCCCGATTCGCCAACCTGCCTGAGACACGCGCCGGCGCCGCGTTCTCACGCCTTTCGATCGGTGGGGGCGCGCCATGAATTGACGAACCGCCCGCTCTGCTCTATACTGACATCGTTCGTACCGCTGTCTACGTCATTCCCGGAGCCGTCCCATGGGACTCAAACCCAACGATTCGTTATTGAATGGCAAGTACCTCATCGAGGGCGTCCTCGAGGGTTTTGGTTTCGTCTACCTGGCTCGCGATTCACCCTGGGCCGGCGCGATCAAAGAGATGAACCCCACCCTCCCCCGGCCCGCACACCCCACGACGTCAGGCAGCGGTCTCGGCCGATGATCTATTTGCGCTGCACAGGTCAATCCATCCGGGGCCGGACGCCCCACCTCCCCCCCCTCCCGCCAGCGGAGAGAGGAGAGGCAACCTGCCCACCCGCGTGCAACCACGTCGGGAAGAAAAGGACAAACGTAAAATTCGGAGAATCGCATGAGGTATGTACGCTGCCTGAACAACAAATCCTATGTTTATTTTCGTGGTCAGCCATTACGCGACGAAACGTTGGCCAGCCTTACGATCGGTCGCGTCTACAAGGCTTGCCGCCAACCGAAGATGAACGGCGGTTGGGAGAATTGCGAATCATTGACAATGAGGGGGAGGATTATCTCTACCCCACCGAGTATTTCGAGACTGTGCTCTTTCCCACTACGCGTAAGCCGGACGAAACCGCAACGATTCATCTGGATGCGCTAACCAAAGCTATCCTATGGGCCGAAGCGACCGCGGCGCGGAAAAGCATCAGTGCCTTACTGCGCGATTGGATTGATGAACGACTCGATCTACCGGCCTGACAACCTGACCACGTCAGGTTGCGTTGGCCCCACCGAATGAATTCACGGGTGGTTCAGCTGTTGGGGCGGCGCGCTCAGTGACCAGCAAACCGGCGCTGGTTTGGCAGCCCGCGCCTCTGGCTCAAGGGAGTTGTTCTAAGCGTTGGTTGACGTCGGTTCCAGGTTTAACGCGCAACGCTTCGTTGTCTATCCGGCGCAGCAGTTCGTAGCGTCGCGCAGGCGGCAATTTTCTGAGCGCCTGAATCAAGACACTCTCCGGTAGTTCTAATGTCACTGTAGCTGTCATCGGACATTCCTCCATCCTGTACGCATTCCTGTATGCATTCCTATCTCGTCAGATCAAACACCCGAACAGATGAAAAACTGCGAATCCACATAATCCGCTCTTGTCACGGGCACAGTATACCACCGATTGTCCCTTTCTGCTCAGTGATGTCTGTTGTGGAAGATCCCCTGCTCCCAGGCCATGCCCGGCCTGCGATCGAAGATCACCAGGCGCGCCTCAGCGGCGGCGCAGCGGTCAGCATACTCCCAGGTCTGCGCCAACCCCCTCGGCCAGGGTCGCGTCCGGGGACTTGCAGAGCACCGGCAACCCGATCACCGCCCCCTGCACCCGGCGTTCGTCGTCGTTCAGCGGCCACAACACCAACAGCCCGGCCCGTTTACGCACCAGCTTGAGCAGTCTCATCATGCGTTTGTTGGGATTCTGTATCGGATGTACAATAACCGGGCGTATCCGATACCGATAGGAGAAGAACGTGCTGGAATCACGCCTCTTGGCTCGCCTGAACCGCAAAAAAGCGCAGTTGGACGCTCTGCGGCCGCTGCCGCCCGCGGCGCTCCGTCGTCTGCAGGAACAACTGATGGTGGAGTGGATCTACCATTCCAACGCCATCGAGGGCAGCACCTTGACGCTGCGTGAGACGCAGTTCATTCTGGAAACCGGGCTGACCATCGGCGGCAAGAGTCTGCGCGAGCACTTCGAGGTGATCAATCACAGGGATGCGATTGATTACGTCCAGATGCTGGCCGCTGGCGATGAACCGATCAACGCGTTTCACGTGCGGCAGATTCACAAGCTCGTGCTGACGCAGATTGATGATGCCAACGCCGGCCAATATCGCACGCTTCCGGTGCGGATTGGCGGGGCGCGTCATCAGCCGCCGGAGAGTTGGGACCTCCCATACCTGATGGCCGACTGGGCGGAGTGGCTCAACAGCACAGCCCTGTCCTTGCATCCGATCAGCCGGGCAGCCCTTGCCCATCATCGCCTGGCCGCGATTCATCCGTTCATAGATGGGAACGGCCGCACGGCTCGCCTGGTGATGAACCTCCTGCTCCTGCGCGATGGGTTTCCACCCACCATCATCTTGCGCGAAAACCGCGGCCAGTACTACCGCGTTCTGGCCCAGGCCGATGCAGGGAACGAACCGCCCATCGTCAACTTCGTGGGCCGGGCCGTTGAGCGCAGCCTGACCCTTTACCTCGAAGCCTGCACGTCCCGCGGCAGCATGCCTGACCCGGCAGAGCAGTGGATTCCACTGCGGCAGGCGGTCGAAGGGACGCCCTACAGCCAGGAATACCTGGGCTTGCTGGCGCGCAATGGCCGCCTGGAAGCAGTCAAGCGCGGCAAGGTGTGGTACACCACCAGGCAGGCCGTGGACGCCTACCGGCAGTCGGTCGGCTCGTAGCTCACCCCGGTGGCTGCGAGGTATCTCTGCGCAAATGAAGACGCGTCATGATCTCTTTCACATCCTCTTCCAACGCGCCAAAAGCAGGCAAAGCGCGCAAAGGCGAGAAATCTTCGATCAAGTCGGCCACACGGCGAGCCCGCTGGCCCACTGGAAAGCTTTGCAGGCGCCGCCCGTGTAAGCCACTGGCGCGTCGGAGACAATCATACAGCGCGGACTTGGGATCCGGCAGCAACTCCATGTCTTTGAGCATGGGAAGGTTGAGATTCTCACGAAAGGTGCGATTGCCGGCAGCGACCTTGATCGCCATCTCGTCGAACAGAAGCCACGCCTCCTGCATGCGTACCGGTACGACGCAAACGGCCGTCGGTTGGGGCGAGCTGGGCGGTAAACGATGCAATGCCTCTTGGATTTCGGCAACGCGCAGATCGCGTGGTTCGCGCTCGGCATCGCGGTGAATGAAGAGAAGTTCGCAAGGATACAGATCAAGAGCCAAGTGTATTCTCTCGCTCAGGGTAGCCCGACGAGGAAGATGCACCCGGCGCGTGTCCGCCCACCTTCCTTGCAGTGGCAGAGCCACTCCATTCGTCCGCAGCAACCAGGTGAGAATGGGCAACAGGACGACATCGGAACTTCCATCCGTCACGAGAGTGAAAGTCAGATCCCTCATCTCGGATGTTTCATCCCAGGCAGAAAGGGTTGAAAATCGGGCCGATCTACAAGGCGACGCGGCCTGGAAATGCCATTAGCAGGCGCACCTTGCTCGAATTGGTGGTCAGGGCGGCTCGCCGGATTGAGGTAGGCCAGCAGGATGCCGCGTGCCACAGGAGGTGTGTCTGGGTCGGCATCGCAGCGCCAAGTGTCGGGTAACCATCGAAATCGGGCCGCCTGCGCACGTTGCCCGGCCGTCATCACCTCTTGCAGTTCGGAAACCAGGAGGGCGTCGTCAGGCGCCTGGCTGACCACGCTGGGTGAGTGAGTGTTGACAATCACCTGTCGCAGCGGGTTGTCTGCACCGACCTCGTTCTCTATATCAACGGCGATTTCTTGCAGAAGCTGCAGCATCGCCGGGATGCGTTCGGGGTGGATGCCGTTCTCCGGTTCTTCCAGGCAGATCAGCCCTTCTTCACGCGGGTCGAGAGCCAGCACGGCCAACGCCAGAAAGCGCAGCGTCCCGTCAGACAGTGAACGGGCCGGTAACGAAGTACCGCTGCGGTCTGTCATTTCCAGTGTCAGAAGCTGCCGGCGATCATCTCGGTCAACATGGATCGTTTTGACGTGTTCGACAAGTTCAGAGAGACGTGCAGCCAGTTCATCCAGCATGGGCGACTCCCCGTTACTGCCGCCAGACTGATCTCCATTGTGAGCTGCACGCCTCAGATAGTCCAGGGTCGCCGGCATATGTGAGCCGTCAGCGCCCAAGCGAGGAAGGGCCGTGTATTCGTCAGGCTCGCGTAACGCGGAGGGTTCGAGTTGCAGCAGGCGCCAGGACTGCATCTCGCGCCGCGCCAGCAAGGCTGTTGGGCTCTCGATGGCATTGACCGCCGAAAGGACCGTGCGCGGCAGCGTGGCGGCGAGATATTCACGCGGACGCCCTGCCGTGCCCTCTTGATGCAGCTTGATGATGCATCTCCCCTCTTTTTCGACCGTCGAGATGAACTCGCCGACGCGCCGGCCTTTGACAACCGAACGTCGCCACGCCAGCTTGTGCGGAAAGCGGAGATGCCTGGCCGCATCAGTCACGTTGATGTGAGTCAGCTCCTCATGCAAGATTTCTAGTGAACCCAGGCTGGGAAGATTGCTGTCCGCCCGGTAGGCCAGGACAAGCCGGTAGCACAAGAGGGTAATGGACGCTTCAGCGCGCTGCCCCAAATCGTCAATTCCGGTGGATGGGACGATCATCTCTGCCTCGAGAGTCATCTGACCCGCGTAATTGTCGCCAATACGATGGAAGATGTTGCGTACATCGGCCGTGCGTCTACCTTCGGAACGCACCGCCAGGGCCGCGTTGAGCAACGTGTCACCGGCTAATTTACTGAGGAACTGAATCGCGTCAAACAAATTGGACTTGCCGGTACCATTGGCTCCGGCCACGCACGTGAACGGGCCAAAACGTAGGTCTGCGTCAACCAGGTTCTTGAACCCAGAGACCTTGAGTCGTGTCAGCATCGAAGCCTCTCCGCACTGTCCAAAACGGGGCAAAACTACTTGCGGCCCATTATCACGCGAGACACCCGATAAGTCAATCTGGCGACCGCCGGATGGGCCGCTGAATGAATTCGGCGCAACCTACGCGGGTGCGGCGGTCAGGGCGGCTTGCTCCTGGAAGATCTGGCTGATGATGGCTTCCACCGGCGGTTCCTGGATGGTGACGTCGTCCACCTGGAAGGCGGCCAGCAGGCGGGCGGCATATTCTGAGGTGCGCCCACGTGGGACGCGCAGCGTGGCTTCGATTTCATCCACCGATTCGACTTCGCCGAAGGTGAGCAGTTGCTCAGGACTGACCGATTGGCGAAAGATGACGTGCAGCAGCTTGTAGGGTGCAACCCGCTCCACCAGCCCGCGCAGGTCGCCATCGAAATAGTTGTACGCTGATTTGAGCCATGGATTCCCTATCGGGGTATCTGACGCTCGAAGGTGTAGCCCCGGAAGGCCAGTTCCTCGAAGCCCGCTTGAGGTAGAACGGCTTGCGCGGCCGCCTGTTGGTGTGTTGCATGCGCGATGATGGCCGCGAAGCCGCGCGCGCTGAACTCGTTGCACGCGCGCTGCAGGAGCCAGCGGCCGATCCCCTGGCGCTGCATTTCTTCCTGTACAGCCGCATGCAGCAGATAGGCGCGCGGTTTGCCATTCACGGCCAGCGCTTCAGGCAGCGTCTTGATCTGCACCTGGGCGCACGGCTGAGGCTCGCCGGGCAGAAACGCCGACAGCGACCAGGGCATGCCGGTGGCGGGGCGCATGACGCAGCGCAGACGTCGGGCCGGCGTGTATTCGGGCATGGGTTGCCCCAAGTTGCATTGGTAACAGAGCACGCGCGTGGTCAACAGGTAGCCGGCTTCACTGAGCGCACTCAGGCCGTAGAAATCCTGTCCGTTGGAGATGCCGACGCCAGCATGGTAGAACGGATAACCGGCCTGCGGGTGCCAGGCGTACACGGTGCGCACACCGGCCGCGCGCAGGAATTTTTCTGCCGCGGCTAACAGGACGCCGCCCACATCGTTCCGGCCGGGCGGAAAAATCAGGAAGCGGATGAATCCAACCGGCGGCGCGGCGGCTGGGGCCGAGGGACCTTGCCCAACGAGGGATGGCGCGGCGGCATCGGGCAGGTAGCCAGTACAGGCATGAACAAAACCGAGCGTCATGTTTCGGTCGCGCACCAGCAGCCAGCCCGCCGGGTCATTGTGCAGATCGAGCGGATAGAGCGTGCCCTGTTCATTCAACAGGCCCAGCCGGCGAAACGAGTCCGCGCTGACCGTCGCGCTGATCGGTACCTGGGTCAGCGCTTCGTTGACCAGGGCTGCGACCGCGGGCAGGTCGTCTTCTTGTATGGGTGTCGCGTTGATGTCGAACATTTTTTTGTTACCAGCACTTGTTGGGGGCAGAGCGACCTCACCTCATCCCCGGCCCTTCTCCTCTCCGCACAGCGGAGAGGAGAAGGGGGGAAGATAGCGGCGTCTGCGCGTAAAGACAGTTCTCCACCAGACTGAGCATCACCGCAGGCGGCGGATCGAAAGCAGGATGGCGCAAGCGGCCACAACCACGGCGGCCGCGACGACCAGCGCGCTGAAGATGGGGTTTTGCCAGAGCCGCGGCAGCAGCAGACCGACGCCGCCCAGGATCGCGCCGACCGGTAGCGCGGCCGTCAGCAGCAGGCGGATCGCCAATTGCCGCGACGACGGACGCTGCGCCTTGTCGTTGAGCAGGCGGGCGATGCGCATCAGCGCCAGCAGCGGGTAGGCCGCGCCGAGCAGGATCAATGCACTGCCGAGGACCACGGGCAGGATCGTTCCCACAGGTTCCTATGCCTCCGCTTCTTCGAGGTGCGCGGTGTCGTTGTGCAGATCGAGATGAAAGCGCCCGTCGCGAAAGCGCAGGCGGCTGAGCGCAGTGTTCCCACCAATCCACAGGTTGTGCATGGTGAAGACGTCAAGCCCGAGCGCAGCCGAAATCAAGGCGCGAATGGCCGTCCCGTGCGACACCAGCAGGACGGCTTGCCCGTGATGGCGCGCCACCGCCTCCTGCGCGACGGCCCAGGTGCGACCACGCAGTTCGCTGTACGTTTCACCGCCGCCGCGGGCCACATCCGTACGTGCGTTCATGGCCGCCCATTCTTCGGGAAAACGGGCTTTGATCTCAGCCGAGGTCAGCCCGGTCCAGGCGCCGATGTCCGACTCGCGCAGACCCGCGTGCGGTGAGGGCGTCAGGTGCAGGTAGGAACCGACAACCTGCGCCGTCTCCAGCGCGCGCGTCGCGTCGCTGCTGATCAGATGCTCGATCTGGTAACGACGGAGCCGTTGCCCCACGCGGTGCGCCTGTTGGCGGCCCAGTTCGCTGAGCTGGATGTCGGCCTGTCCCTGCCAGCGCCCTTCATGATTCCACTGCGACTGTCCATGACGCAGCAGCCAGATGGTGGTGAGTTCAGATGACATTGGGCATTGGCTCAGGTTTTTGGTTTCTCGGATTCGATCTCGATATCGCCCGTGGCGACGAAATCGGGCGCCGGGAATGGTTCGTGCAGCCATTGGCTGAAGAGCGCCTGCTGCGCCTCCGTGACCGCCGCGGCCGGGCGCATTTGCAGGCGGTTGAACGGTCGCACGCCCAGCGTCACCTCAGCCTGGCGCAGCTCATCGCGGCGGAACAGCGTCAGCGTGACGCGATCGCCGGGGTGATAGCCGTCCAGGCGCCGATTGAGGGACGATGCAGTCACGCGCAGGCCATCGAGCGCCAGCAGCTCATCGCCAGGCGCCACGTCGGCCGCGGCGCCGGCGCCATCGGCAAAGACTGTGCTGATCAGCGAACGGCCGTCGGTCTCCTCCACGCGCAGGCCCAGCCCTGCCCTGGGCGCAGGCGGGGCGTCAGCCGCGCCGTTGGGCTTGTCATCCTGATAGCCGAAGCGCAGCTCCAGCCCGGCGTGGGCCAGGAGATCATCGAAGGGCAGTTCGTCAACGCCGCGCACGAAACGCTCGAAGAAATCGGCCAGAGAGGCGCCGGCCACTGTCTCGACGACGGCCTGAAAATCGGCTTCGGGCAGGCCGCGGCCGACCAGGGCGTAGTCCTGCCAGCAGTGGCGCATGACATCGTCCAGGCAACGCTGACCGCCGCTCTGCCGGCGCAGATCGAGGTCGAGCAGCATGCCCAGCAGCGCACCCTTGTTGTAGTAGGAGATGCCCGTGTTCTGACTGTTTTCATCAGGGCGATAGAACTTGATCCAGGTGTCGAAGCTCGACATCTCGGCGCTCTGCAGCAGACGGCCGGGCGTTTGCTGCAAGCGTAGGATGCGCTGGGCCGTCTCTTCCAGCACCGCGCTGGCCGTCCACAGGCCGGCGCGGCGCAGAATGAGCAGCTCGAAATACGAAGTCCAGCCTTCCATGACCCACAGGAGTTTGGTGTAGTTTTCTTCGTCGTAGTCGAAGGCCAGGAAGCCTACGGGCACGATGCGCTTGACGTTCCAGACGTGGAAAAACTCGTGCGCCAGCAGGGCCAGAACTTGCTGACGGTACTCCTTGTCATCGCCAAAATTCCAGCGCACCACGCCGTTGCTGCTGGAATTGCGATGCTCCAGCCCGCCGCGCCGTCGCTCCGTGGCATGGATGATGAACAGATAATCGTCATAGGGCAGGCCGCCGAAGATGGCCCCGGCCGTCTCGACGATTTTCTGCGTGTCGGCCGTCAGGCGAGTCAGGTCTTCGTTACCATGACCGTAAAAGGCGATGCGGTGCGGCTTGCCCAGCGCCTCGAATTCAATCACCTGGTGGGCGCCGATCTCGGTGGGGCTGTCAATCAGGTGGTCGAAGTTGTCGGCGTGATAGCGGTTGATCTCACCGGCCGCCGCGGGCAGCGGTGTGGAGATACGCCAGCCGGGGAAGGGCGTGATGACCAGGTCGCAGGGCAGATCGCGGCCGCCGTCCAGGCTCATGAAAACGGTGGCGCCATTGAAGTAGCCGTGCGTGCTGTCCAGGTGACTGGTGCGCACCGACAGTTCGCCCGCGTAGACCTGGTAGCTGAGAGTGACGCGGTCAACGCCGGCCGTTTCCACCAGCCAGCGGTTCTTGGCAATTTTACGCCAGGGCCGGCCCTGACCCGCGCCATCCGCCGCCGCAAAACCTTGCACATGGCGTGCGTATTCGCGTACCAGGTAGGAGCCGGGCGTCCACACCGGCATGGCAAACTCAGCCGTCGGCTGCTCCAGGCCGGTCACGGTCAGGGTGACATGAAACAGATGGGTGACAGGGGTTGGCATCGCCAGGGTGTAGGTTAGCTGCATGGTTGCACGTCTCATCGAATTGGATTGGTCGGCCCGGCTGCCGCCGGCGCATCGCTTCAGTTGACGGTGATTGCAGGCCGTCAGGGCGACCATTCTACCCCAACCCCCCATGAACCGCAAAGCGCCGCTATTCAGCGATTGAAATCGCGCCCAAAGGGCGTACCGCCGGTCGGCGCAGGCCGACCTCGTGGCGGAACGCCCCTTCGCCCCGAATTCATTCGGCGGCGCTGCGTCGCCCCAGCAGCCAGGCGAGCAGCCGCTTACCCACGCTATCAGTACCGGCCGTAAAGCTGTCCACCACCAGCGCGGTGGGCGCTTGCCAGGTGACCGACAGCGGGCCGTGACGCTCCTGGGCGCCGCTGACCTCCACCACGTCGAGCCAGTAGTAGTAGGTGGCGCCCATCACCAGGTTGTCCTGATCGAGCCAGGCATAGCTGAAACCCTGGCTGCTGCCCGGCGCCTGCGAGGGGATGAGTTCAGCGTTGAGGCGCTGCGTGGGCGCGTCTGGCGTCATCCCGCGCCACAGGTCGAAGCCCAGCGTTCCCACTTCACTGGTGGTTTCCCAGGTCACGAGGATGCCTTGCGTCTGCGCCTGGACCGCGAAATCGGCCAGCCCCGCGGCCAGGGGTGCGTTGTTCTCGGCTGCCCAGTCCGAAAAAGCGGTTACGCCCTGGCGGGTCACACTGCTGGCGGTAAACGAGTTGAGCGCGCAGTCCCACGCGCTGCCCGGTGTAACGGCAGACCCGGTCGCTGTTGTCGGTGCTGAAGGTGGTTGGCAAGGTCAGGTTGACGGTGAAACCGCTGGCCGGGTCGCTGCTGGCGTTCAGCCCTTCGATCTCCCAGTAATAACCGGTTTGCAGGTTGGCCGTTGCCTGGGCGTGATGCTGATTGCGGCGCTGGATGTTGATGCGCGCCAGGTCACCCGCGCTGGTCACGACCACGGTGACGGGCAGGTTGTTGACATAAAAACTGTAGGTTCCGGCGCCGCTGATGGCCTGGCTGACCGCCGTGGTCCAGCGCGCGATGCTGTAAGCGGGTTTGTTTCCCGATGCGGTGAAAACACCGCCCACGTACAGACTGCCACGGTCGTCGAGTGCCAACGCGTAGGCGGCGCTGTCCAGGCCGCTGCCCAGGGCGTTCCAGGTGGCGCCGTTCCAGGCTGCGATGTAGCTGGCGCTGCCTCCGCCCGCGCTGGTGAACTCGCCGCCGACGATGAGGGCGCCGCTGCTGTTGTGCGCCAGCGCGTTGACGGCGCTGTTCATGCCGCTGCCCAGCGCGCTCCAACTGACGCCGTTCCAGACTGCGACATAGTTGGCGCTGGTCCCGCCGGCGTCTGTGAACCATCCTCCCGCCACCAGGTTGCCGCTGGCATCGAACGTGAGGGCGTTGACGGCGCCGTTCATGCCGGTTCCCAGCACGCTCCACGAGCTGCCATTCCACTTGGCGACGCGGTTGGCGCTGACGCCGCCGGCGTCGGTAAAGGCCCCGCCGGCGACCAGGCTGCCATCGGCGCCGAAGGCCAACGTGGTCACGTAGCTGTCCACCCCCGTTCCCAGGACGCTCCAGGCGCTGCCGTTCCACTTGGCGACGCGATTGGCGCTGGCGCCGCCGGCGTCGGTAAAAGACCCGCCGGCATAGAGGTTGCCACTACCGTCGAAGGCCAGGGCATCCACCGAACCGTTCATGCCGCTGCCGAGCGCGCTCCAGGCTGTGCCGTTCCAGATCGCGACGCGGTTGGCGCTGACGCCGCCCGCGTCGGTGAAGGCTCCGCCGGCCACCAGGTTGCCGCTGCTGTCGAGGGCCAGGGCGTTGACCGAGCCGTTCATGCCGCTGCCGAGGCTGCTCCAGGCGCTGCCGTTCCATTGGGCGACGCGGTTGGCGCTCACACCGCCGGCGCTGGTGAAATAGCCGCCGACGAAGAGATTACCGTTCGTGTCCAGCGCAGCCGCGGTGATGGTGTTATTGACTCCGGCGCCGCTGACCCCCAGCGCGCTCCAGGCTGCGCCGTTCCAGCGGGCGATGCGGCTGGCGCTGCTGCCGCCGGCTGCGGTGAACCAACCTCCCGAATACAGCGTACCGTCGCCCTTGACGATCAAGGCGCTGACCGTGGCATCCATGCCGCTGCCCAACGCGCTCCAACTCGTGCCGTTCCAGGCCGCGATGCGACTGGCGCTGCTACCGCCGGCGTTGGCAAAACTGCCGCCGGCGTAAACAGTGCTGCCACTGATGGCTACAGCAGACACGGTTCCATCGGCGCCGCTGCCCAGCGCGGCCCAGGCCGTCCCGTTCCATTGCGCCACACGGCTGGCGCTGCTGCCGCCGGCCGTGCTGAAGGCGCCGCCGGCGACGACGTTGCTGCCCGAAACCGCCAGTGCGTAGACGCTGTTGTCCATGCCGGTTCCCAACGCGCTCCAGGATGAACCGTCCCAGCGGGCGATGCGGTTCGCGCTGCCGCCGCCGGCGTTCATGAACCAGCCGCCGGCGTAGAGATCGCCGCCAGCCGCGAACGCCAGGGCGTTGACCGATCCATCCATGCCGGCGCCCAGCGCGCTCCAGGCGGTGCCGTTCCATTGCGCAATGTAACTGGCGCTGCCGCCGCCGGCCGTGGTGAAGTTGCCGCCAGCAACCAACGTGCCGGAGGTGTTGACTGCCAGGGCGTACACCGTGCTATCCATGCCGGTTCCCAGCGCGCCCCAGGCCGCGCCATCCCAACGGGCGACATAGTTGGCGCTGGCGCCGCCCGCCTGGGTGAAACTGCCGCCGGCGTAGACGTTGCCGCTGCTGTCCACGGCCAGGGTATTGACCGATCCGTTCAAGCCGCTGCCCAGCGCGCTCCAGGATGAGCCGCTCCAGCGCGCAATGCGGCTGGCGCTGACGTCGCCGGCCGTGGTGAAATTGCCGCCTGCAAGGATATCGCCGTTGGCGGCGACAGCCAACGCGGTGACCGAGCCGTTCATGCCTGGCAGGTGAAAGCCGTTGCTCCAGTTTTCATCGCCGGGATTGCTCAAAGTTGGGTTGAAATGGGTGACCGCCTGGGCTGTGGTGAATGTCGAAGAGGCTGTCGTGGCCTTCAGTCTGGCGGCCTGGCCCGGCGCTGCGGCCAACAGACCGCCGATCAAAGCCAGCGCCATCACGATCCTGGAAACCTGCGCAGATATGCGCCAGCAGCGGAGGAACGAAGCATTATTTAGTGTCACGATCTACTCCTTGAAGTTGGGCACATCTCATTGATAGCCGCTTTCGCGTTCGATTTCCATAGAGAGATCGTACCATCTGGCGGAGAGAACGAGGAACGAGAGTTGCCAACTTCACGAAAATTGGCAACTCGGCGCGCTGTGGTATAGTCACGCGTGGAGTCGGCCCTGGTTGGGCCTATGTCGCGTAGGCAAGTGGAGAGGTGGTAGCCATGCAGTTTTATGATCTTTCGCGCCCCCTGACGCCCCGCAGCGCGGTTTTCCCCGGCGATACCCCGGTTTCTTTGACGCACAATCTGCTGCTGCGGCAGGGAGACGCGTGCAATCTCAGTTCGATCACCCTGAGCGTTCATGCCGGCACGCATGTGGACGCGCCGCGCCACAACAGTGACGCCGGGCCGGGCATTGACCGCATTCCGCTCGATGTCCTGATTGGCCGGGCGCGCGTGGTCACGCTGCCGGTGACGAACGCCATCACCCTGGCCGACGTGCAGGCGCTCGATCTGGCCGGCGTGACGCGGCTGCTCGTTCACACACGCGACAGTGACGTGCCCGACGATGTCTTCGATCATGACCTGGTCTTTTTCACGCCCGACGCGGCGGCCTGGCTGGGCGATCAGGGCGTGCGCTTGATTGGCACCGACGCGCCGTCGGTGGACCCGGTCAGCAGCGCCGATCTCGCGGCGCATCGGGCATTTCTGCGCTGCGCTGTGGTGATTGTGGAGAATTTGTGCCTGCGGGCCGTGCCGGACGGCGATTACGAGGTGATGGCTCTGCCGTTGTGCATTGCCGAGAGCGACGGCGCGCCAGCGCGCGTGGTGCTGCGCACGCTGACGCTGTGAGAGGCGGGCGAGACGCCCGCGCTCCCAGCAGCGCAGGGGCCGATGCAGGTCAGGTAATGGCCGGGGCGCGATGCAGGTAGGTCAGGTCGGTGAGTTGCGCGAGCACGAACGCGGCCACATCGGCGCGGCTGACCTGGCCTGCGCTGATCTTGGGGTCGAGTCCTGCGCGGTAGCGGCCGGTGGCCGGGCCGTTGGTCAAACCGCCGGGCCGCACGATGGTCCAATCGAGGCCGCTGGCCTTGAGCAGCGCTTCCTGGCGTTCCTTGTCTTGCATGGGCTTTTTCAGCACACTCTTCATCAGGAGCTTGAAGGCAAAAGGCACCTGGTCCTTGCTCTCGCCCACGCCCAGGGAGCTGACGATGACGATGCGCTGGGGCCGGCCCAGGCGCTGCATGGCGCTGATGATGATCTGAGTGCCCTGTGAAACCACATCGTCGGGGTTGGAGTCGGTGTTACCCAGGGAAACCACCACGGCATCCGCTCCTTGCAGGGTTTCTTCTACTTCGATGGCGTCGAGCACGTTGCCGGCGACGATGGTCAGGTTGTCATTGGTCAGCGCCAGTTTGGCAGGGTTGCGAGCCAGCGCGCTGACCTGGTGGCCTGCAGCCAACGCCTGTTCCACCACCTGCCTGCCGGCGCCGCCGGTAGCGCCAAAAACTGCGATTTTCATACTTGTTCGAACCTCCACAGGCTTGGACGCCGGTTGCGAGGTTTGGTCACAGTAGTCAGGGAGGGCAGGCGGGCGGTTTCCGTATGAACCCACCAGGGCTTGGTGGCCTTGCAGCTTGACATCGTATACAGTACCGAATATAATACCATCACTTGACAAATCCTCAGGGATGCCGATGCCAGGGCTTCAGGTTGTGCTTGACACCAACGTTCTGATTGCTGCGCTGCGCTCGCCTCGCGGGCATTTACATGTGAAAAGGTTTTCGACATTCATATCTGGGCCGTTGGTCGAATGCCCGCCAAGCCAAACGGAAGAACCTGGATGTGGTAGGTGCCACAAACTACTTGCTGGCGTCCTCTAGTGATCCAGACGACGACATGGTCTTGGAAGTAGCTATCGCCAGCAGCAGTAATGCCATTGTCACTTTCAACAAGCGCGACTTTCGCGGTTGTGAACGTTTTGGAGTGCGACTGCTCACGCCTGCTGAGCTTCTGCAAGAGATCGGAGTGTTGAAATGAGCGCATTGAGTTTGCGTTTACCTGAGTCGCTTCACGCGCAGGTGCGCGAATTGGCGGAGCGCGACAAAGTTTCGATCAATCAATTCGTCACCCTTGCGGTAGCGGAAAAAGTTGCTGCACTGCGCACCCTGGATTACATCGAGCAGCGCGGCCGACGCGGCAGCCGCACAAGGTTCGATCGCGTGCTGCAGGCGGTCGCCGAAGCGAATCTGGAGCCATACGAAGCCGATCGCTTGCCGGAATGAGATCGCCGCGCCTGCGTTTAGGAATGAGAATTTTTTAACTGTCCAGTTCCGAGCAAATTCTGAGCATACAGACAGCACCAAAGCGGGCACTTATTTAATTCTCATTCCTTAGCGGCGCGCTCGGTCACGACAGCCGCCAGCGCCTGATAGCGTGCGCGGGTGTCTTCCGGCAGTTGCTGCAAGAGGCGGTTCCATTCCTCCTCGGTACACCAGAGCGCCAACAGCCGCCGGCCCCCTGGCCGATCCAGGGCCGGACGCCCAAGCCGCTTGCCCGGGCCTGGCAAGCGACGCCCACCCCAACGCGCCGGTTGGCGCGTTGCCACCTTGGCTGGGCTCAGATAACGAACCTCCTCGCACCAGTAGTTCCAGCGCAGGAAGACTTCCAGCGCGTTTTCGCGCGCCAGCCTGGCGGCCAATGGGCTGCGGGCGACGCTGCTGAAGAATGGCTCCAGACCAGGGTGCGGTACGCAGCGCACCATGATGTGCCTGAACTTGGGATGCGGCGTCGCCTCGTTGGCCAGGTCGCAGAGCACGCCCAGCACCGACAGATCGCCCTCGGCGCGCGTCCGATCCAGAAGCGCCTGCTCATCAAGGTCATCCACGCGGGTGCGCAGCCAATCAACCACGACCCACGTCAGCCGCGGCATGGCGACACAGGGCCGTGCTCTCGGCCAGGACCTGTTCGGCTGGGCGCGCTTCCTCCACCCGCCGTTTGCCGGCCACCAGCACCGCTCCGCCCAATTGACCCCATTCCTGAAACAGGTCGTCTAGTCGAGATTCCACCCTTGTTCCTCCAGAAAGTACTGCTTCATCCATGCGTCCGGTACCTGGACGATTCTTGCTTGATTATGGATACAGTATACCATAAGCAAGATCAAGACACAAACGTCGCATCTTAGCCTGTTTTCGACATAGAACAGATGTTTCCATACAACAGCTTGTGGTCATTGGCAAATCGCACACAACCTGTAGGAACAGTCCTGTTTTCGCTCAAATGTTCTGCGCGACGGCTTGTGGCAAGTGCCTGATGGCCTACTACCCATTGGGGTGTCGAAAACAGGCTTAGGCTGCGCAAGCCTGACGGGGGCGGCAAACACGACGTTCCCTCCTGGCAGAAAAGCAGTTACCTGCCCGGCGCAGGCTGTGCGCCATCGCCCAGGAGGTGCAGGTGGGGGCGGTGCAGGGGCGGCAGCCGGCCGGCCTGAGCGTCCTCCTGTACGAGCGCTTCGCTGCGGACCAGCCAGTCAGCCACGGTCGCCGCCTCGGCCAGGGCCAGGGTGGCGTAGGTCGAGATGCATCTCGTCAACGCATAGGGCCAGCCGCGCGCGGCGCATGGGCGTCACTGTCGTTAGCGGCGCGCTCGGTCACGACAGCCGCCAGCGCCTGATAGCGTGCGCGGGTGTCTTCCTGCAGTTGCTGCAAGAGGGCAATGATCTTCAGCACGAAACATCACGAGTGGCGCGACTGGCGCCAAAGTGGAGGATCATGGCCGCGCCGCCCAAGAGCCAACGCGTCAGCATCTGTGATCCCGGCTAGAACTGGAAGTCGCCGTCCAGCCAGGCACGCTCCTGTTGGATGTCGTGCGCCAGGTCGGGGTCATCGGCGCCGGCGAAGGGCAGTGTCTGCGCTTCAGCCTTGCGCGCAGCCTGGTTGGCTTTCATGCGCTCGTCTTCGATGCGCCAGCGCTCGTCAGAGCCTTCAGGATCGTACTCGTCCAGCAGGCTGGAGTCGGGCGCCAGGCCGAAGGACCAGCCGTGATCGTGGTCGGGACCGGCCGCCATACCCGCCTCGGCCTCAGCCCGCATGGCGGCGCAGACTGGACAGTCGTCTTCGAACATGTCGCCCAGTCTGTCGCCAGGTATTGTGTTGGCGATGCCCAACTCCTCGTTGCGAATCATCCGTTGCGGCGTCAGGCCGTAGAGGTCATTCTGCGGGGTGAAGAACCAGGCCCGAATCACGTCATCCAACGCGACGCGCTCAGATTCGATGCTGATGCCTTTCAACTGGGCCAACTGCTGCGCGCAGACGTCGCGCAGGCGCCTGACCAAATCGCCGTAAAGTGCTGCTTCTGCAATTGACATGCTTGCGTCCTCCCATCCTTTCGTTAATTCGCCAACGTTTGCTCGACGAATAGCTGCCACGCGCGTGATCTCAAAGTGGTCTACGTGCGCGAACGGGGATGCGTCACAACCTGCAGTACATTCTCCAGTGTGAGCAGCGCCAGATCGGCGCCCACGTCGAGCAAGGGGCGCACGTCATCCACGACCCGATCCCAGTTGAGCCGCTGAAGCTGATCGGCCAGAACTGGCCGCCAGGTTTCCGCAGTGATTTCAGCGCCGATCCAGCCCGTCTGGCGCAGCGCGTTGTTCAACAGCGTCAGGTTTGGCGCCGGCCCAGGTCGGCCAGGTTGGCGGCCGGACCGGCATCCTCGGCCGCGCCGGGGCGACGGCTGGCGCCGCGCACCAGGCTGCCCAGGCGGGTGATCTCATCCGGCGCGAAGGGCAGGTCGAAGACGACGCTGGCCTCACCGGCCGGCGCGTCCACCACGAACGCGCGGTAGCGCTCGCCGGCGCGGGCGATGAGGAGATCGAAGTTGCGGTAGTCGGTCGTGGTCATGATGGCACCCTCCGGGTTGGCAGCGCAAACACGGGCTGGCCTGCAGGCGCGTTCACGTCAGTACGCTGGTGCGGAGCGGGCGCTGCATGAGCATGAAGTAGGGATTGCCGCCCACGGGCGATGCCCCGGACGCCGGGGGCGGCTCTTGCTGACCATGATGATTGCCCGTTGCGGCCGGCGGCGGCGGCGTCTGCGTGCGGTGCAGCAGCCAACTGTAGGCCTGATCGAGGGCGTCGCGCTCCAGCGCGCCCAGGTCGCCGCGGAAGTGCATCACGTTGTTGCGCACACGGCGCACCCGTTCCATCAGGTGCATGAAGGCTTCACGCGGGCCAAGCGCCGGCTCGAACAGCGGCCAGTTGTGGCCCTCGCAGATCAAAACCATCTTGTCGGCCAGCGATACCCGGTGCGGGTGACGCTGCGGCCGGCTTGGGTCTTTGCGATCAGCGCCATAGGCCAGGATGGCCGCGGCGTTGAGCGCCTCTTCGCTCGGAAAGGCCTGGCTGATCTGCTCGTTCAGGATCGTCTCCACCCGTTCGACGAGGATGATGCCTTCGAACAGGGCGCGGAAGAACGCCGTCATGTCTTTGCCGGTCAGGATGCCGACCGGCCTGCCCTCCGCCAGCACAAAGACCGCGCTGACGCGCGGGGTGGCCAGGCTGTCCACGGCCCGGAACAGGTCATCGCTGACATCCACGGTGACCGCCGGCTCCAGGCAGTGCGTCACGTCGAGATCGAACAGGTCAACGGCCCCTTCGGTGTGGTAGTACAGGCGCAGGATCGCGGTCAAGGTCAGCACGCCGCTGAGCAGGCCGTCCTGGTCCAGGACCGGAACCTGGGCAAAGCCGTTCTCCAGCATCACCTGCAGCGCCTCACGCAGGGTGGCCTGGCGACCAACGCCGACCAGGGGGCGACGGCCGGCCAGCAGGCTCTCCAGGCTGCTGGTGCGAGACGCGGCGTCCGCCGTCGGACCGGGCGCGGGCGCGGCGTCAGGCACAGGCGCGGCGTCAGGCGCAGGCGCGGCGTCAGGCGCAGGCAGGGACGGCCGGCCGGCCAGCCATGCGGCCATGCGGCGCAGGGTGTCCAGTTGCAGAGAATCGGGCCGTCCGTTGAAATGCGCGATGCGGTTGCGCACCTGCCGCGTCTGATTCATCATCGAGACGAAGAAGTCGCGCGGGCCGAACTGCGGGGCAAAGGCGGGCCAATTGTCGTTGTCTTGAATCAGGTAGATTTGGTCCGTAAAGGTCAAATAGCGCTCGCCGCGGGTCGGCTTGCTCTTGTCGGCCGGGCTGGAGCCAAACGCGGCCACCAGGGCCGCCCGCCGCGCGTCGGCACTGGGAAAGGCAGCGGCGATGGCGTCGCGCAGGATCACTTCGATCTGTTCCAGGAACAGCAGGCCCCCGAACAGGGAACGGAAGAAGTAGCTCATGTCCTTGCCGGTCAGAATGGCGACCGGCGCCGACTCGCGCAGGATCACCAGCGCGTAGCGGCCGCGCGTGCGCAGCAGCTCGATGGCCGTCATCAGATCGTCGTCCGTGGTCAGGGTCGTGACCGGGTCGAGGCAGTGGCTGACCGGCAGATCGAGCAGGGCGACTTTGCCGTTGGCCGTGAAGTAGGTGGTGAGAATGCCCTGCTGCGAGATCAGGCCGCTCACCTGGCCGTCGGCAGCGAGCACCGGCAGTTGGCCGATGTGATGGCCGATCATCAGGTGCAGGGCGTCGAGCACCGTCGCGTCCGATTGGATGCAGATGGGCGCCTTGCGCCCCGTCACCACCTGTTCGAGCGAATAAAGCATTTGTTCCTCTCCTCCATCGTCTGCTGCCATGACGCACTTTGGTAAATCCATGTTACGGCCGCGTCAGGCCCTGAACCTGCATGCCGGTGGCGCGGGTGCGTCAATGAACGCGCTGGATCATAACCAGTGTTTGCGCCAAAAGAACAGCACGATACTTATGGCCAACGTACCGGCCAGGCCAATCACGAACCAGAAGGCCAACGGATGATTCGCCGCCGGCAGGTTGACATTCATGCCGAAGAAACTGGCGACCAGCGTTGGCAGGCTGATGATGATGGTCACGGCGGCCAGGAATTTCATCACCACGTTCAGATTGTTCGAGATGATCGAGGTGAACGCACCCATCATCTGTCCCAAAATACGCTCCGAAATCTCCGTCAGCTCGATCGCCTGCCGAATTTCGATCAGCACATCTTCCAGCAGTTCTTCGTCTTCGGCATGCGTCAGCAGAGCGCTTTTTTGCAGGCGCTTGAGCATCAGCTCATTCGAACGTAGGGCCGTGACAAAATAGACCAGGCACTTCTGATACTTCAGCAGCTCAAGCACCTCACGATTCTGCAAGGAATGGTGCAGGCGAACCTCGACCTGTTCGACCGCCTCATCAATCGTACGCAAGTATTTGAGATACTGTTCGCTGATGCGCAAGAGCAGTTTCAAGATGAAACGGCGATGATTCACGGTCGGCATATCGGGAATCTTGCCGGCCGCAATGTCACGCAGGATATGGCTGCGCGTACAGCAGATGGTGACGATGTTGCTCTCGGTGATCAGAATGCCCAGCGGCAGGGTGGCGTAGGGCGTGTCAATAGGCGCCGGCTTCGCGTGCGGAATGAGAAAGACGATCAGCGTCACGCCCTGACTGTGCTCCACGCGGGCGCGTTCTCCCGGATCCAGCGCATAGGTGACATAATGGGAAGGAAAGCCCCAGGCTTCCAACTGCGCCGCGTCCTCTTGCGTCGCCTCAAGCACGTTGATCCAACAGCCCGCCGTGGGACTTGACACCACTTCGAGCGAGTCGGGGTGGATCTGATACACGGTAATCATCGTCGGTCGCCTTCATTGTTATCGCTGGTGATGCCGGTTACATCTCCTCCGGTCGCGTCGGCGGCAGGCAGATGATCTCCTCGTGCATGTCGCCCGTGTCGCCTTCGACCCATTCATCTACCCCGCGAGTGCCGGACATGAACGGCGCCGGGTCATGGAACCAGGTGTCATCGGCCAGCACCGATCTATAACCGGGATTGCTCTTGCCCGCCAGGATCAGGCTGAAGTGCAGATGCGCGCCGGTCGAATGGCCGGTGTTGCCGCTCTTGCCCACCTCGTCGCCCGCCTGCACGCGGTCGCCAACCTGGACCGAGACGCTGGACAGGTGCGCGTAAACCGTGTAGCCCTTCTGGCTGCCCCGGGTGTGTTCCACGGTCACGCGGATGCCGTAAGGTCCCTGATTCTTGTCTGGCCCGTACTCGCCGGAGGTTGCGCCGCTGCGGAACACCACGCCGTCGGCCGCGGCTCTAATCGGCGTCCCGAGCGCACAGGCATAGTCAATGCCCTCATGCCCGGCCAGGCCAAAGGACTTGTAAGCGGCCGGGTTCTGGCCGAAACTCTGCCGGATGCCGACGCCGGGCGCGGGGTTTTGCAGGCTGATCTCCGCGTCGCTGTCCGCGCCTTTTTCCAGGTCGGCGCGCAGACCCTTGACCGCCGCCAGCAGGCTGGACATTGCTTTTGCAGCGCCGGCAGATTGCTCGGGCCGGCGAGCGCCGCCTGCAGGTCCTTCTGCGCCTGGCTGATGGCCGGCGCCAGGCCTGCCACTGCCGTGACGCGGCCTTGCAGCGTGTCCAGTTTGGCTTGCAGGTCCGCGGCGCGCTGCCGCAGGGCCGGGGTGGCATCGCTGCGCTGCGCCAACTGCGCCCCCGCCCGCTGCATACGGCCTTGCAGCGCGGTCAGGGTGCTGAGCAGCGCGGCCGCCTGTACTGCCTGCTTGGCGGCTGTGTCGAGCAGCGGTTTCTGGGCGGCCAGTTGGGCGAGCGACGCCAACTGCTGCGCGGCCAGCGCCAGCTTGCCTTCCAGGTCTGCCGCCCGTTTCTTAAGCCCCGCCAGATCCGCCGGCAGCGGTTCATCAGGTAGCTTCGGCCCATCGGGCAATTTCGGGTCATCGGGCAATTTCGGCCCATCTGGATCTGGCCCTCGCGCGTCGCGCAGCTTCGCGATGCGCGAGATGATCTGAATGGACTGATGCTGGTTGTCTTCCCCCAGGTGGCGGAAGGTCTCCCATTTGCCGCCGCCATGCCCCACCTGGTAAAGGCACACGCCTTTGACATACGCATCGCGACACAGCTCGGCGTTGTACCAGGCCAGCGATTCCCAGTACCTGTCCTGCGCAATCGTCTCGCCCGGCCACAACCAACCCACGTCGCCGGCCGGGTCTACCGGGTATTTGTACATGCGCGCCAGGCCGCACTCGGTGATGATCACTTCGTGCCGGTCGCCGTATTTCTTCCGGATGCCATCCAGGCAAGTGCGGTAGAGCAGCGCGCCGGTCGCCACATCCGGCCCTGGCTTGAGCGCGGGCCAGCCGTACTCGTGAAAACCGAGGTACTTGTAACTCTCCAACGTGCGCGGGAACCATTCCAGGTAGTGACTGGCCGCCGTGAAATTCCCGGCGGCAAAATTGAACGCGACCGCCTCCAGTTTCTGGGTCTGCAGGCGCTCACGGAAACCGAGCTGAAACTCCTCATAAGCCCGCAGCTTCTGCTTGACCTCGGCCGGATCGCTCTGGAAATTGCTCGAAGCCGGGCCTGGCACCGCCTCGTTGAGGCTCATCCACGCGTCAATCAGCAGGCGATCGTTGACCCGTTCGGTGGCATAACCCATGTCGTAATTCAGAATCCTGTCGGCCAGACTGCGGCCGGCCGCGGCCGGGTCCGCGCTCCTCAGCATGGCGTCCTGCTCCTGGTTCTCCACGAACCATCGGCCGATGATGAACGAATCGGGCGAGAGACCTCGCCGAATCTCCTGCAGCTTGCCCCGGTCGCCCGCGTGCCACAGGATCGTCGGCGGCTTGACCTCCGCCAGCGCCTCGGGTATCCACTGCCGCGTAGAGACTTCGATGTAAAAGCCGAGCTTGTTCATGCTGCGCCTCCCGTGCTCTTGCTGCGCTTGCGCTTGGGCTTCGGCTCAGTGTCCGAGGCCGTGGATTTTGGCTGCGAGGTTCTCGGTTTCGTGGTCTTGGCCTTCGTGGCCTTGCCAACTCCACGCGTCACGCCGGGGATGTCAATCGCCTCATCCTCGGCGGCCACCGGGTCGAACCCGGCTGCGGGCCAGTCGTCCGGCACGGTCCACGCGTCCCAGGGCAGGTCTGGCGATGCTTCCGGCCCCCGATCCCACGGATCGGCGGCCTCGATGCCGCGCGTGGCCACTGACGCCCCTGGATAGGGCGTGCGGGCGTCAATCAACGCGGCCAACCTGGCTCGCGTGTCGGCCTCATCCACGCCGGCCAGGCGGAAGACACGGCAGCCGGCCGCGGCCAGCCGCGCCTCGTCCGCGCCGGTGACGCCGGCATCGCCGCCCACGATGGTCACGACTTCGGCCTGCATGGCGTCCGTCGTCGAGAAGCCGGCCGTGGGCCGGAAGAACGCGATGTAGTCCTGGGCGTTGCGCCAATCGGTCTGCGCCCAGTCCGCGCCGTGATCCCAGAGCAGCAGATAGTGCTTGATTGGTTTGGCGCGGCTCTGCGGCCGGCCGTCCAGCCAGCTCTGCACGGCCTGGTAGAGCTTGTCGCGCCAGGCGATGCCCGTTTTCCACTGGTCGCCCGGACAAACGGTGGCGCCCTTTTGCACCTGGTCCCAGATGTCACGATGACCCACCACGCCGGTGACCGGGATACTGTTCTCGAACTTCGGCTGCAGTGGGACGCTGTACTTCTGCATCAGCCAGGCGATCAACTGCGTGGCGCTGGCGAGCTGGGCGGCTGTCGGTTCCTGCTTCTCTGGCGGGTGCGGTTTGCCCTGCAGATCGGTGCGCATGAAGCGGCCAATCAGGCTGACCGCCACCGTGTAACTGTTCGGTTCGCCGCCCACCTGGTTCGAACGGATGTCATCGGGCTGGCAGTGATAGATGACGCCGTCGGGCGCCACGATGTAGTGATAGCCGACGCCGGGCCACGGCGCCTTGATGACCTGGTCGCCCTTCTTGCGTTCGCCGAAGACGTGGTAATGCGCAATGGTCTCCACGGTGTGCGTCAGCGGGGTGTCGGTGTGATGCACCGCGATCATCGTGATCGGCCGCGTGCGCGTGGTGTAGGGCGGCAGGGTGGGATGCGTAGCCAGCTTGCCGATCATGTCCACGATCGTGGGCTGCGGCACACCGGCCGGCTGACCCGCCCGCAGCCGGGCGATCTCGGCCTCCAACGCCGCGATGCGGCTGCGCAACTGCGCCACCGTGACCTCGCCGGCGGCGACCGCATCACGCAGGTTCGTCACCTGCGCCTGCAGATCGGCCACCTGGCCGCCCGCGCTGCGCAAACGCGCCACCTCGGCCTGCGCCTGCACCAGCGCGCTCTTCAGATCATCGCGCTCCTGCGTCAGCCCGCTGATCTGGCCGCGCAACTGCGCGACCAGCGCGCTGTCGTCGGCGCCCCCGTCGTCCGGCGGCGCTTTGGCCCGCTCGGCCGCCACGGCCGCCAGCAGGGTGTGCTTGAAAGCGGCGCCGCTCAGCCATTGTGCGCCGGGCGAGGGAGCGCTCTTATCCACTTCCCGGCGGCCGATGACCGCCTCGACGCCCAATTGGCAGGTTGACAACAGCCAGGCGATCAGGCGGGCCGCGGCGTTCAACTGCTCCGCGGGCGGTGCAACCGTCGTAAAATCGCCGGCCAGGGCCACGGCCACGCTGTCGGCGTTCACGGCCGGCTGATCGGTCTGCTCGGTGATCGTCTCCAGCGGCTGCGTCGCGTAGATCGTGCCGTTGCTGCTGATCAGGAAATGATAGGTGATGCCGGGCCGGTTCTTGCCTACTACCTGCGCCTCGGCCACGCGCTGCGGCGTGACCGTGCCGGGAGTCACCGTGTGATGCACGACGATGCGCTTGATGTCGCTCAGCGGCCGGGTCGGGTAACGCTTGACCTCATGCTGTTTCAACAGCCCAGGGTCCTTGATCTCTGGCTTGACCAAGCCTGGCGCCGGCGCTCCGCCCTGCAGTCGCCGCACCTGTTCAGTCAGATCGGCGATTTGCAGCTCCTTCTGCGCCACAGCGGTGCGCAGACCGACGATGTCCTGCTCCTTCTGCGCCAGCGCGTCGCGCAGGCCGGCCAGCGCCGTCTCTTTCTGCTTCAGCGCGTCACTCAGACCGTTATTATCCAGTTCCTTCTGCGCTAGCGCGGTGCGCAGGGTCTGCGTCTCCTGCTCGAGCTGCGTGGCGGCGACCTGCAACTTTCCGAGCTGGGCCGTCAGTTCATCCACGCGCAGGCGCAGTGCCGCCAGATCGGTGTCGTCCGGCTGCGGCTGATTGTTCAGCCAGGTCTGCACATCAGCCAACAGGCGCTCACGGTAGCAGGCGCCGGTGTTCCATTGGTTACCGGGCGAGGGAGCGATCTTCTCCACTTCCCGGCGGCCGATGACCGCCTCGACGCCCAATTGGCAGGTTGACAACAGCCAGGCGACCAGGTGTGCGGCACTGGCGAGTTGCGCCTCGGTGGGCACCTCCGTCGTGAAATTGCCGCCCAGGGCCACCGCCACGCTGTCCGCGTTGAGATCGGGTTTGCCCGCCTCCACGACGGCCTCCAGCGGCTGCGTCCAGTAGATCGTGCCATCCGTGTTGATGAGGAAATGATAGGTGATGCCCGCCTTGCCGGTGCGGATCAGGTACCTGGCAATGGCCACGGGAGAGGTGTCGCCGGCATTCCCGGTGTGGTGAATCACGATGCGGCGGATCGCGCCTGCGTCACGGGTGGGATAAGGCGCCTTCTTGGGCAGGCTCTCGCTCAGGTCCTGCAGGTCCGGCTGCGGCACTGCGCCCGGCGGCAGGGCCAACAGCGCCTCCAGGCTGCTCACCCTGCGGGTCAGGGCATCGGCCTCCGCGGCTGCGGCGGTCACATCGCCGGCGCGCTTGCCCAGGTCCGCAATGCGGGCCACGAGCGGGCCGGACGCCGCGGCGCCCGCGGCGAGCGCCTTCTGCAGGTCGGCCAGCAGCTTATTCACCTGCGTCTCCAGGTCGCCCAGGCGCTTGCGCAGCGCCGCATAGGGATCATCCACCACCACCGCCCGCTGCGGCCACTTGAAGCCGGCGCCCAGGGCCTGCCTGAAATCGTCTTTGGCGCCATTCTTGCGTTTCGATGACGAAACGGTCGTAATTGGCCCAACGATAGAGCACCAGCGCGGATAACCTGGTTGCCCGCCTGTTGGTTCCACTGGTTGATGTCCTCGTACGCGCGGCGAATCCAGCCGGTGTTGCGGTCTTCCCACGGCCCGTTGTAGTTAGTTTCGGTGATGTAGCACGGCAGGGAGCGCATGGACGCGGGCACCACGCGCAGGAAATCCTGGTAGGTGGCAAACTGCTTGCTGTAGCGGTTGTAAGGGGGGTCCATGGTCTCCGCGCTGGTAATGGTCGCCGGATCGCTGCTGCGCCCATAGGTGTGCAGGGTGAAGCCGTCGCACTCGCCGGCCACCAGTTTGAGCACCTCCTCGAAATATTTGACCCAGTCGCCCGTTTCTGCGTTCCAGGGCGCGACGGCCCCCACCAACACCTGCGCGCCGGGGTCCACTGCATGGATGGCATTGCGGCAGAGGCGGTAGCAGCGTGCATACAGCGCCGGCGTGATCTTTTCATCTGGCGACTTGGGCTGCTCAGCGTACATGTTCGTCTCGTTGCCGATGATCCAGATGCGGCAGCCCGGCGAGTTACGCACGAAATTGGCGCAGCGCCTGGCGAAGTCCTCGTAGCGCGAGGAGTGGGGGATGGTGCTGGTGTCGTAGTAGCCGTAGTTCAGGCGCACGATCACGCCCAGGCCGCGGCCGGAGAGATGGGTGTAGTTTTGGCCGCCGTGATCGTTCGGGTCGGCCTCGATCTTCTCGGAAATGACCACCCACCCCGGCGCACCTGCATCGAGCATCAACTGCTCACCGCCGGGATCGTGTAGTCCGTACAGGTACTCGGAGTCGAACATTGGACGTGGCATCGGTGAAACCTCCGGGATCGAGAGTGCAGAGTGCAAAGTGCAAAGTGCAAAGCGCAGAGTGCAAAGCGCAGAGTGCAAAGTGCAAAGTGCAGCGTATTGAGTTCGGTTGCTGTTTGTTCGGGTAGGGCTTCGTGTGCGGTTGTTGTTTTGAGCCGCCTGCATTATACGCCCCCCACGCCATTGAGCAAATCCCGCTCCCCGGTCTCCAGAGAGAGATCAGGGATTAGAGACCAGAGATCGGGTGTGTGGAAGGCGAGAGTTCTGCCGTTTTTTGCCATTCCTCTTGCCAGTGTTAGAATGCATTCTGCTGCCCGTCTCAGCACGGAGAGACGAGTTGACGCCCGATAAGCATCGAATGGAGATTCATGCGCCTCAAGCAACTTGAACTGCAAGGCTACAAATCGTTCGCCAATCGTACTGAGTTCGTCTTCGACCGCGGCGTGACCGCGGTCATTGGCCCCAATGGCTCCGGTAAATCGAATGTGGCCGACGCGGTGCGCTGGGTGCTCGGCGAGCAGAGCTTCAACCTGCTGCGCGGCAAGAAGACCGAAGACATGATCTTCTCCGGCAGCGATCAGCGCGCCCGCCTGGGCATGGCCGAGGTGCGCCTGACCCTGGACAACAGCGATGGCTCGCTGCCGCTCGACTTTGCTGAAGTGACCATCACGCGTCGCGCCTTCCGCTCTGGTGAAAACGAATATCTGCTCAACGGCAACCGCGTGCGCCTCAAGGACATTGCCGAGCTGCTCGGCCGCTCCGGTCTCAGCCGGCGCACCTACACCGTCATCGGCCAGGGCCTGGTGGATCAAGTGCTCTCCCAGCGGCCCGATGAGCGCCGCGCGCTGTTCGAGGAGGCCGCAGGCATCACCGGCCAGCAGGCCAAGCGCGACGAAGCCCTGCGCCGCCTGGACGAAACGAAGGTCAATTTACAGCGGGTGCAGGACCTGCTGCAGGAACTGACCCCGCGCTTGCGCCACCTCAAACTGGCCGCGGACAAGGCCAACCAGGCCAGGCAGCTCCAGGCCGACCTGCACGCGCTGCTGCGCACCTGGTACGGCTACCGCTGGCATACGCTGCTGGGCGAGGTTGAACGCGCCCAGCAGGGCGAGCGCAGCGCCGCTGACCTGCAACGCCAGTTCCAGGCCGATCTGGCCCGCCTGGAAGCGGATCTGCAGGCGCAGCGCGCTCGCCATGCTGATCTGCGCCAGCACCTGGGCGATTGGCACCGCGCAGCCAGCGCGCTGCACCGTCAGGCCGAGACGACCCAACGCGAACTGGCGGTCAACGAAGAGCGTCAGCGCCAACTGCTGGGTCGTCAACGCGACACCGCGCTCGAGGTGGAAAATTTGCAGGCGCAGGAAGCTGCGGCCCAGGAACGGCTGCAGGCCCTGCTGGCGGCCGTGACCACTCACCGTGAAGCCGCGACGGCACGGCAGGCCGCGGTGCGCCAGGCAGAAGAGGCCCTGGCCGCACGCCAGGCTGACCGTCGTGTCCGCCAGCAGGCGCTGGAGCAGGTGCAGGCCGAAGCCAACCGCCTGCTCGCTGCCCAACAGGCCGCACGTGCGCAGTTGACGCAGATTGGCGAACGTCAGGCTGCGTTGCAGAAAAAGCAGTCCGAACACGCCGGCGCCATCGCCGTCGCGCGCCAGACCGCGGCCACCCTGGCGCAGCGTGTCGGTCTCCTGGAGGCCGAACAGGCGGCTGCACAGGCCGAAATTCAACGCCTGGGCAACCTGGGCGCCGAGCAGGCAGCCCTGGCCGAGCAGGCTGAGGCTGAGCGCCGCCAACTGGCTGCCGCGCTGAACGATGTCAGCCGTGAAAGCGCCAGCTTGCAGGGCCGTTTCGAGGTGCTGACGCGTTTACGCAGCGAAGGCGCGGGCTTTGCCGCGGGCACGCGGGCCGTATTGGCCGATCTGTCCAGCCCGCGGCCACAGCTTCCGGCCGGCATCCTGGGCACAGTCGCCTCGTTGATCCGGGTGCCCAGTCATCTGGAGACCGCGCTCGAAGTCGCCCTGGGCGGTCAACTGCAGGACATCGTGGTGGAAACCTGGGAGGTGGCCGAGGCCGCCATCGCGTTTCTCAAACGCACCGACAGCGGGCGCGCCACCTTCCTGCCCCTGGACACGATCCGGCCCGCGCCGCCCATTCCTGTGCCGCGTGGCGCGGGGGTGCTCGGCGTCGCGGCCGACCTGGTGGAGGCCGCGCCGCGCCTGGCGCCGGTGGTCGCTTACCTGCTCAATCGCGTCGTCGTCACCGAAGACCTGGCCGCGGCGCGGCGTGTGCGCCAGGGGCTGGGCAGCGGCCCGCAGCCAACGCTGGCGACGCTGGAAGGCGACCTGGTGCGGCCCGGCGGCAGCGTCAGCGGCGGCAGCTCAGCGCGCAATCGCCAGGATGGCTCAGTGCTGGCGCGCGAACGCGAGTGGCGTGAGCTGCCCGCGGCTATCGAGGCGTTGAAGGCGCGCAGCCGCCAAGTCGAGTCCCAGGTGCGCCAGGCGGAACAGAAGCGCCAGGCCGCGCTCGACAGCCAGCGTCAACTGCGCAGCGTGCAGACACAGCAGGAACAACAGGCCGCGACCGGTCGTGAGGCGCTCAACCAGGTGCAGCGCGACCTGGATCGTCAGCGCCAGGCCGAACGTTGGCACACCGACCTGGCGCGGCAGGCGGCCGAGGAAAGCGTCACCCTGGCCGCGCGGATCAGCGCGCTGCAAGCCACCCTGACCCAGCACGACGCCCAGCAGGCGGCCAGCCAGGACGCCATCGGCGCCGCGCGGCAATCGCTGGCCGCGCTCGCGGCTGATGATCTCGATCAGGCGCTGGCCGCGGCACGCGCCGCCCTGGCAACCGCGCAGGCGCAGGTTTCCACGCAGTCCGCGCTGGCGCAGCAGGCGCAGATGGCGCGTGAACAGGCTATCGCGCAAGCCGCGGCCCGTCGCGCCCGCGCCGCGGAGTGGCAGGCCGAGCTGGAGCGCCTGGGCGCGCACGTGCGCGAGTTGACCAGCCAGGATGGCCGGCTGGCCGGCCAGATCAAGACCTATCAGGATCAGATCGAACCGGCCGAGGCTGAACTGGCAAAGGTGGAAGCGACGCAAACGCAGCAGGAAAACGTGGCCAACCGGGCGCGCCAGCAGGTACGCAGCGCCGAGGTGCAGTTGAACCAGGCCCGCCTGGAGTTGGAACGACGCCAGGACACGCTGGCGCGCCTGCGTCGCGACATCGAGCACGATTTTGGCCTGGTGCAGTTGGAGCAGAGCGAGGAGCTGGCCGAGCAGCCGCCGCTGCCGTTGGGCGCGCTGGTCGAAACCCTGCCGGTGGTGGAAACTCCGCCGGAGGGGCTGGAAGCCGAGGTGCAGCGCCTGCGTCAGCAGTTGACCCGCCTGGGCAACATCAACCCCGACGCACCGACCGAGTATCAGGAAGCGGCCGGCCGCCATACCTTCCTGGTCGAGCAGGTGGCCGACCTGGAAAAAGGGGCGCACGGGCTGCACGAGGTCATCGCCGAACTGGAGAAGGTGATGGAGCGGGAGTTCCGCAAGACCTTTCGGGCCATTGCCGAGCGCTTCAAGGAATACTTCAGCATGCTCTTTGGCGGCGGCAGTGCGCGTCTCAGCCTGACCGATGGCGACAGTCTGGCCACGACCGGCATCGAGATCATCGCCCGGCCGCCGGGCAAGCGGCCGCAGAGCCTGGCCTTGCTCTCCGGCGGCGAACGTGCGTTGACCGCGGCCGCGCTCATCTTCAGCGTGCTCAGCGTCAGCCCGCCGCCGTTCTGCATTCTGGATGAGGTGGATGCGGCCCTGGACGAGGCCAACGTGGGGCGTTTTCGGGATGCGCTCGGCCGCCTGGCGCGTGACACTCAGTTCATCGTCATCACGCACAACCGCGGCACGGTGGAGGCCGCGCGGACCATCTACGGCGTCTCCATGAGCACGGACAATACCTCGCAGGTATTGTCGCTGCGCCTGGAAGAGGTGCCCGGTGATGCTGACGAGCGCAAGGTTGAAGCGGGCCGTGCGGGGTAAGTTCTGGGCTGCGCCCGCGCTCATCGCCAGTGTGTTCTTCTGGTCCGCCAGTTTTACCTGGTCCAAGCTGGCCTTGCAGGAGGTGAACCCATGGAGCCTGGCCTTCTGGCGCTGGCTGATCGCGGCCCTGTTCTTCGCCGCCTATCTGCCGCTGAGCGGACAGGGGCCGCAGGTGCGTCTGGCGCTGCGGCGAGATGGCGGACGCCTGCTCCTGCTCAGCCTGCTCGGCGTCAGCCTGCTCTACGGCCTGCAGAACATCGGCCTGACCCGCACCAGCGCCATCCACAGCAGCCTCATCATGAACGCCATCGGCCTTTTCACCGCGCTGCTCGGCGTCTTCTGGCTGGGCGAGCGGCTGAGCGGCCGCGGCTGGCTGGGCCTGGCGCTGGCGTTCGGCGGGGTGATTCTCATCGTCTGGCAGGGCGCCGCGCCCGCGGCTGGCGTCAGCACCCTGGCGGGCGACCTGATCACGCTGGCAGCCGCGCTGTGCGCCGCGCTCTATTCCATCTACGGCAAGCCGCTGGTCGGCCGTACGCCGCCGGCCGTCATGACCGGGTTGGTCGCCGGCTTTGGCGCCCTCTTCTTGCTGCCGGTCGCCGCCTGGCAAGGGCTGACCATCCCCGCCCAGCCAGGCACATGGCTGCTGCTGCTGGCCCTCGGCATCGGCAGCAGCGCGCTCGCCAACCTGGCCTGGTGGCAGATCCTGGCCCGTATGGACGCCAGCCGCGCCGGCATCTTCCTCTTCCTCATCCCCGTCATCGCCAGCCTGATCGCCGTCATCACCCTGGGCGAAAGCCTGGGCGGCCAAACCCTCGCCGGCGCTGCGCTCGTATTGGGTGGGCTGTACCTGGCGCGGTAGTTCCAAATGTAGCCATCCATGTGACTGGCCAGCGCCAGGCCGTCCTGGTGGGCGCGACGCGTCCCGTAGGGACACCTGACCTTAGCCATCATCGCACGAGCCGTATCCGTCCCGTAGGGACACCTGACCTTAGCGACGGATTGCGCTCGGGGCGGCCTCATTCAATCGTCCCTACGGGACGACGGGTGTGGGGGGGCATCGCTCGCTCAAGTCAAGGCGCCCCTACGGGACGACGGGTGTGGGGGGCATCGCTCGCTCAAGTCAAGGTGCCCCTACGGGGCGCCGCATTTCCAAATGTAGCTTCAACGCCCACAATCCCTCTTGCTGCCCACCTATCTCGGGGATTTTGGGCCAAAACCGCCCGAACGAGGAGCGCAGGCCCATTTACGGGCAGCCATTCCGTTCACATTTGGCGATCAGCAAATTTATCCTTATAATAAGGATGAATTCCCAGAAAAGTAGTCGTCATGAACGGACAATTAGCCGATACGAGGCGCCTCTATGCCATCTGATCCATCAACTCGCTTTCTCGACTTCGATCTGGAGAATTGGCTTCGGCGCAGACCGCGCCTATCCTGTGACCGTGCTCTATTCACCGGCAGGCGAGGCGCGCGGCGTCATGCGCTTCCCGGCCGATGATCGGACGCTCACCAGTGTCCTGGCGAATCTGCGCACCGCGCTGCTCGATTCCGACCATCAGCGACGTGCGGCGCCCAGCCCCGGTCAGCGGGCCGTGCGAGAATTCGGCCAGGCCCTCTTCGATGCGCTTTTCACCGGCGAGGTGCGCAGCCGCTATGATGTCAGCCAACAGCAGGCGGCCGACGCGGATGTGGGCCTGCGCCTGCGCCTGCGCATCCGACCGCCCGAACTGGCCGTGTTGCCCTGGGAGTACCTGTACGACGCCCGCGAGGGCGACTACCTCTGCCTGTCACGCAACACGCCGATCATTCGCTACCCGGAACTGCCACAAGCCGTGCAGCCCCTTGCCCGTGGTCAAGCCACTGCGCATCCTGGGCGTGGTCGCCGCGCCCCGCGACCTGCCTGCCCTGGACGTGGCGCAGGAACAGGCGCGCATCGGCCGCGCGCTGGCGTCCCTGCAGGCCGGCGGGCAGGTACACCTGACCTGGCTTGCCGAATCCACGGTGCGCGCCTTGCAGCAGGCGCTGCGCGCAGGCCCGTGGCACATCTTTCATTTTGTGGGTCATGGCGGCTTCGACAGCGCCAGTGACGAGGGCTTCGTGGTGTTGACCAACGATACCGGGCAGTCACAGCCGCTGTTCGCCACACAACTGGCGCGGCTGCTGGCCGACCAGCGCAGCCTGCGCCTGGTGCTTCTCAACGCCTGCGAAGGGTCGGTCAGCAGCGAACACGACATCTTCTCCAGCGTGGCCGCCATCCTGACGCGGCGGGGAATGCCGGCCGTGCTGGCGATGCAGGATGTCATCACAGACCAGGCCGCGCTGGAATTTGCCCGCGCCTTCTACGAAGCCGTGGCCGATGGGCTGCCCGTGGAGGCCGCGGTCAGCGAGGGCCGCAAGACGGTGAGCCTGGTGGTGGGCAACACGGTGGAATGGGGCACCCCGGTCCTGACCATGCGCGCGCCCGAAGGGACGCTGTTCGCTGTCAACGCAGGGCCGGTGGCGGTGACATCGCCCGTCGAGGCCGAAAAACGGGGCAGTGCGGAGGATGTTCTCCCTGCGCTGCAGGCGCCGCGACCTGGCCCCATTGCAGCCCACTGGTTGGAAATGGTGGCGCCCCGCAGCCATACCGCAGCGGCGCCGGCCCGCATCGCGTTCGACTGGGTGGAGATTCCCGCGGGACCGTTCTGGATGGGGAGCGACAAGCAGAAGGACGCTGAGACCTCGGAACATGAGCTGCCGCAGCACAGGGTGACCTTGGGCGCGTATCGAATCAGCCGGGCGCCGGTGACGGTGGCGCAGTTTGCGGTCTTTGTGCAGGCAACGGGCTACGTGACGACGGCGGAGAAGGAAGGGTGGAGTCACGTGTGGACCGGATCGAAGTGGAAGCAGGTGAAGGATGCGTCATGGCGAGCGCCGCGCATGCCTGGCAGTGACGTGGAGCAGAAAGGGCAGCATCCGGTGACGTGCGTGAGTTGGATGGATGCGTTGGCGTTTTGCGCCTGGGCAGGGGTGCAGATTCCCAGCGAGGCGGAATGGGAGAAGGCGGCGCGCGGCGCGGATGGGCGGATTTACCCGTGGGGGAACGAGGCGCCAGACGGGCGCCGCTGCAACTTCGGCGTGGACGGTGGCGACACGACGGCGGTGGGGAGTTACCCAATGGGAGCGAGCGCCTATGGGGTGTTGGACATGGCGGGGAACGTGTGGGAATGGACGCGCAGTGCGTGGGGACAACAATGGGAGAAGCCAGATTTTGCCTATCCGTACAACGCACGCGATGGCCGCGAGGAATTGAGCAGAACAGATCTGCGTCGAGTCCTGCGGGGCGGGAGCTGGCACAATGGAAGCAACAACGTACGCTCCGCGCTCCGCTACCGCGGCAGCCCCAGCAGCCGCAGTTGCGATGTCGGTTTTCGGGTGACATTTTCCGGCCTCTGAAACTTATGCTGCGATCGCACCCTGCCAGGTTCAGTTGGCTAAAAGTCGCACCCGTGCCTCGGCCAATGACACCGTTCCATGCTCGCGGCCTCTGGCGTCGAGCCACTGCATTAGGGCTTGATTCTGCCGCGTCAGCTCGATCTCGCGGTCGAAGCTGTCTACCTCGGCCAAGATGAACTCCCGCCCATCGCCGGTCATCAGAACCAGATTTTCACTCGATGCTTGTTCCAATAAGTCTCGCAACGTCTTTTTGCGTGCTGAAACGAGAATCGTCTTCATAGTTCTCTTTTGGAAAACCACGCCACGTCATCGAGCGCAGATGGCGACAAGGTTATCTCAAACATGCGTAGGATTATACTCTACGCTCAGAAGACCAGCAATAATGACGCGCAGATCACGTGATTGCGTACACCAGCTTGTTGATTCGCACGCCATCGCCTATAATCTAGCTGCCCCGACAGACTCACACCGCCCGCACAAGGCCGGCCCCGACGCCATCAGGAGGTTCTGATGCCTCTCCCATCCAACCCGCTCCCCCTGGCACGATGCTCGAAAACCGTTACCGCCTCGAATCCCTGCTTGGCAAAGGCGGGCTTGGCGCGGTTTATCGCGCCTGGGACACACGCCTGGAACAGTGGGTGGCGTTGAAGGAAAACACGCTGGCCACGGCCGATGCGCGCATCCAGTTCGAGCGCGAGGCGAAAGTCCTGGCCCGCCTGCATCACACCCACTTGCCCAAGGTCAGCGATCACTTCATCACGGCCGACGGCGCGCAATACCTGGTCATGACCTTCATCGCCGGCGCCAATCTGGCCGAACTGCTGGCGTCACGCGGGCGCCAGGCGCCGACCCAGGTCGGTGCCTGGTTTACCCAGGTGTGCGACGCGCTCACCTATCTGCACAGCCAGAATCCACCCGTCCTGCACCGCGACATCAAGCCGCAGAACATCAAGGTCACGCCAGAAGGCCAGGCCTTCCTGGTGGACTTTGGCCTGAGCAAGGTGGGCGGCGGCGGGCAGAGCACCATCGCGGGCGCCCAAGGCGTGACGCCCGGCTTTTCACCCTGGGAGCAGTACGGCGGCCAGGCGCACACCGATCACCGTTCGGACATCTACGCCCTGGCCGCGACGCTGTATGCGATGTTGACCGGAGAAACGCCTCCTGACAGCGTGCGGCGCATGGCCGGTGAGGTGCTGAAACCCCCGCGGGTGTTGAACGCCGGCCTCAACGTGGCGCTGGAGAAGGCGCTGCTGCACGGCCTGGAGACGCTGCCACAAAATCGCCCGGCGAGCGTGGATGAGTTTCGGCAGGAAGTCGAAGCATCGCTCGGCCATGGCCAGGTCGTGACGCCGTCGCCGGCCACAGTGGCGGCGCCGCCAACCCTGGTTACGCCACGGGAAACGCCGCCCACCGAGGTGGCCGCGCCGGCCCCGGTCGTCCAGACACCGCGGTCGTCACCCATGCCGGTCGCGGCGCGGCGCAAATCCCCGGCGCCAGGATGGGCGCTGATGGCGATCGGCGCGGCCGCCATCGTCTTGCTCGTTGTGGCCTGGTCAGCATCGGCGGCAGTCGCGGCCAAAACCAGGCCGGCGTGGCGACCGACACGCCGCGCGCCATCGCCACGTCCACGCTGCGACCCGCGCTGAACTCCGCGACGCCCACGCCGGTCATACCCACGGATACGCCCGTTGCGCCCACCGCGACGGCCGATGCCGGTGCGACATCCACGGCCGCCGTGCGTGCCCTACGGGACGCGTGGAACCAGGTGGCCGTTGCGACGGCCGACGCGCGCAGCGCGGCACGCGCCGCCGCGCGCAGCCAGGCGTTGGCCCAGGCCAAGACCAAGCCGCTGCCGGTCATCGAGGCCGTGCGTATCCCCGGCACCTTCGTCCCCGGCGAGCCGTTCGAGGTCGAAATCCAGGTCAGCAACCTCGGCGCCGCGGCCAATGGGGGCGGTTCGATCACGCTCTCCCTGCCCGACGGCGGGGACATGACCGTCGTGGATGCCGACGTGCGCATTTTGCCCGTTGACTGGGCCGACTGCAAGTATAGCGATCCCAATGCGCGGGTGATTGATGTTTCGTCGCCGTGCAACAAGGTGCTGAAGGCCGGCAGCCTCTGCCCTGCGCAAACGCTGGTGGTGCAGCGACCGGTCGCCGAACTGTGGTACAAGCCCTGGCCTGCGAACGATACACATTTCTTGCGCGTGCGCATCACCCCAACGCTGCAGGCCGCCCGCGTAACGCTCTACCTGCGGGTGAGCATGCGCCACTTAGCCGCGTCCTGCGATCTGGTGATGCTGCCCCCGGCCGCCGCGGCCATTCCGCAGGATCAGCAGGGGTTTGCCGTCGAAGCGTTCGATGTGATCAACGTGACGGCTCTATCCCACGGGATCGCCTTCGTCACGTCGCCCGCCGATGGTGCGGCTGTCGGCCAGACGATAGCGGTCAAAGGCACACTGTCGAGCCTGGCGCCCGGCCAGCGCGCCTTCCTGGTGACGCGTTCCACTGCGTTTGGGCGCCGGTTCTTCCCGATCAAGGAAATTGCGCCAGACGCGGCGGGGCGTTGGGCGATGGATGCCCAGTATGCTACCCCTGGCTACAGTTACGAGACCTTGGTGGTGGCGACCCAGAACCCGGCCTCGGCGCAGGCGCTGAGCAGTCAGGCTAATCGGGTGAATGGCCTGACGGCCCTGCCTGATGAGACGGCCATCATCAGCCCGGTGCTTCGCGTGCGCCGGCGGTAAGGCAGCGCGGACCACGCCTTACGCTGTGTTGAAACTGGTGTGATTTTCGCCGAATGAACCACGGAACAGACAGAATACACGGAAGGGAGGATGAAGAATAGTGTTCTGTGTGGTCTGTGTATTCCGTGGTGGATTGGGTAGTCAGGGAAGGCCGACTTAGTAATGGTCGCTGCAGTTTCAATCGCCAGTGAAGAATGTTGGAGTCTGTTTGTGCGCTTAGGGAAGAATCACGTGGGTGCTGACGCTGACCACCGGCGACAGCAGGGGTCAGGGTGGGTGCAAGCTGCCGCGTTGCTCATGATTGTTTGCCTGACAAGCGCGTGCGCGCCCACCCGCCAGTCAACGCCGCCCCCACCCGCGGCCGTCAGCGTTACGGCCTCACCTAGGCCGCCTCAACCGACCGTCACGCTGGCGCCGCTGCACACGCCAACCCCGGCGGCGGCCGCGCCGGTAGCCGACCTGGAGCCGCGGGTCGCCGACCTCGTGGCCCGCATGAGCCTGGAAGAAAAGGTCGGCCAGTTATTCCTGGTTTACTTCGACGGCCCCACGCTCTCCCCGGCGCTCAAAACGATGATTGCCGATTATCACGTGGGCGGCATCGTGCTGTTTCAGATCGCTGACAACCTGCAGAGCGCGCGGCAGGCGGCGGAGCTGATCAACAGCGCCCAGACCCAAGCGGTCGCGCATGGCGCCCAGGTTCCCCTGTTCGTGGCCGTTGACCAGGAAGGCGGGCCGGTCGTGCGCCTGCCGTCCCCGGCCACACACTTCCCCAGCAACATGGCGATCGGCGCCAGTGGATCGGCCGACCTGGCCCGCACGATGGCCCAGGTTACCGCCAGCGAGCTAAAGGCGTTGGGCATCAACATGAACCTGGCGCCGGTGCTCGATGTGAATGATAACCCCGACAATCCTGTCATCGGCCTGCGCTCGTTTGGCTCCTCGCCGGACGAAGTGGCCCGGCTTGGCGCCGCGATGATCGAGACCTATCGCGGCCGGTATTCTGGCGACGGCCAAACATTTTCCCGGCCACGGCAACACCGCCGTTGATTCGCACGTCGGGCTGCCGGTCGTGACCCAGGACATGGCCCATTTGCGCGCCGTGGAGCTGGCGCCATTCCAGGCCGCGATTCGCGCGGGCGTGGATGCCATCATGACCGCGCATGTGCTTTTCCCCGCGCTCGAAGGCAGCACCGGACGACCGGCCACCCTCTCCAGCCGGGTTCTGCAAGACCTCCTGCGCCGGGAGATGGGCTTCGACGGCCTGATTGTCACCGATTCGCTGACCATGGGCGCGCTCTTCAAGACGTATGGGGTCAACCAGGCGACGGGCTGGCCTTGCGCGCCGGGGCCGATGTCCTGGCCTTTGGGGCCGACGTCGGGCACACGCCGGCCGAACAAGCGCCGGCCTATCGTCATTTGCTGGCGCAGGTGCAGTCCGATCCTGAGTTGCGTCGCCGCCTGGATGAATCGGTGCAGCGCATTTTGCGGGTCAAGGCGCAATACGGGCTGTTCGCCTGGCAGCCAACAGACCCGCAAGCCGCGCTTCAAATTTTGGGGCAGGCAACCCACCTGGCGGCCGCGCAAGAGATTGCCCATGCCAGCGTGACCCTGCTGCGCGACGAGCAGGCGCGGCTCCCCATACCGGCCGATGGCGCGCTGCTGGTCGTCTGGCCCAAGAATGCGGGCAACCTGGGGCGCGCGCTGGCCGCGTGTCATCCCGACGTGCAAACGCTGATGGTCAGCGCGGACCCGACCGCGGCGGAAATTGACCAGGTCATGCGCCAAGCGCGGCGCGCCGCAGCGGTCGTGGTGGGGACCGCGGAGGCGCGCGGACGGCCCGGCCAGGCGCGCCTGGTCAACGCGCTGAGCCAGACCCGGCTGGTCGTCGTGGCCTTGCAGTCGCCGTACGATCTGCTCCGTTTTCCAGACACCTCGACTTACCTGGCCTCCTACGGTGATGCGCCGGCCTCGCTGGCGGCTGTGGCCGACGTGCTGTGCGGCGTGACGTCTGCCCGCGGCGCCCTGCCCGTGGATTTGCCTGACCTGTACGCCAGGGGCAGCGGCAACTGAGCGGGCTGATTTCGCGTTCATGGCTGCCGCGGCACTGCCTGCCGCACGATGGCTCAGCGCAGACGCTGTCCGCTGCCGTCATGCCCGGCCACGGGGGTCCGTTTTTCCAGATAGCGCACGAACAGCGAGAGCCCAATCGTCATCACCAGGTAGAGATAGGCCACGACGTTGTAGGTTTCGAAGAAGCGGAAGGTGCTGGCGGAGTAGACCTTGCCCAGCAGGGTGATGTCCTGCACGCCGAGCACGGAGACGAGCGAGGAGTCCTTGAGCATGGCGATGAAATCGTTGCCCAGTGGCGGCAGGACACGCCGCACCGCCTGCGGCAGGATGATGTAACGCATGGCCTGCCAATAGCTCATGCCCAGGCTGCGCGCGCCTCCACCTGCCCGCGCTCGATGGACTCGATGCCCGCGCGGAAGATCTCAGAGATGAACGCGCTGTAGCCCACGGTGAGCGCGAGAATCGAACGCACCGTGAAGTCAAGCCCGCGCACACTCAGCCCGGCCAGCGGATCGCCCAGGATGCCCAGGCCGACCCCTTGCAGCGCCTTGCCCAGCAGATTGATGCCATCCACCAGCCCCGGCGCGCCCACGAAGGCGATGTAGTACAGAATCACCAACATGGGCACGCCGCGCATGATCTCCACGTAGAACGACGCCACCTCACGCACCCAGCGTTGCCCGGACACCCGCGCCAGGCCAAGCAACAGCCCCAGCAGCAGCGAGAGCGCGAATGCGATCAGTGAGACGTAAAGCGTCACCCACATCCCCGCGGCAATGGCCGTGAAGATGACGTGATAGTCTTGATTGGTGATGATGCTCCCCAGCAGCAGCAAGCCGAGGAAGACCGTCATCACCAACCAATACGGAATTTGGCGCAAGCGTGCGGCCAGGGGAGTGCGCGCGTCAGGTTCCATCTAAAATCCCTCATAAACAGGATGCACAGGATGGACAGGATTCCTTTTCTGTCGCCAGCCAAACGATCGGTGTCGGCAGCCAGCAATCCTGTGCATCTTGTCAATCCTGTCTATTCTCGTCACTGCTGGGTCTGCCTGGAATTCAGACAGGATTCACAGGATTGACAGGATATTCGAACTCTCGTGCCGATAGTTTTGCACACCACAGAGCAAGAATCCTGTACATCCTGTTCATCCTGTCCAAATCGGCCTGCAGGGTGAGCAGTTACCTATTCTCTGTGCTCTCCGGTCTACTTGGCCGAAGCGTCGAACAGGAAGAACCAGCGGTTGCTCAGGTGATCGAGGAAACCGTCCTGTTTCATACTGCCAATCGCCTGGTCGAAGGGGGTGCGCAGGTCGGACTTGGGGGTGAGGATGAAGCCGAAGTCTTCGCCGGCCAGGGGATCGCCGATCAGCTTGAGCTTATCGGGGTTGGCGCCGATGTAGCCGCGGCTGGAGGCCTTGTCCATCAGCACCATGTCCACATCGCCCGTGATGAGGGCCTGCACGCTGGCGCCGAAGGTCTCGAAGAGGATGATGCGCGGGTTCTTCTCGTCGCCGTCGAGCACGCTGTAGACCGCGGCGTAGAAGTTGGTGGTGCCGGCCTGCGAGCCGATCAACAGCTTGGGATCGGCCTTGAACTGCTCCGGCGTGCTGAAACGGGTCTCGTCCGCGCGCACCAGCATGAACTGCTCCGAGCGCAGGTAGGGCGCGGAGAAGTCCACCTCTTTGGCGCGCTCCTCGGTAATGGTGATGCCATCCATGCCCACGTCGAACTGGCCGTCCTTGACCGCGGCGATCATCGTGTCCCAGGAGGTGACCTGCCAGTCCACGGTGCAGTTGAGGCGGCGGCAGATTTCAGCGATGGCGTCGTACTCCCAGCCCATGGCCTTGCCCGTCTTGCCGTCAATGAAGTTCAGCGGCGGGAAATCGTTCGCCGTCACCGCCTTGATCTGGCGCCCCTTCAGATCGGGCAGTTGATGGTACGCGTCACTGCCGGCCGGATCGGCCAGGAAGAACCAGCGGCTGCTCAGGTAGTCGAGATAGCCATCGGCCTTGAGCGCGGCAATCGCCTGGTCGAAGGGGGTGCGCAGGTCGGACTTGGGGGTGAGGATGAAGCCGAAGTCTTCGCCGGCCAGGGGATCGCCGATCAGCTTGAGCTTATCCGGGTTGGCGCCGATGTAGCCGCGGCTGGAGGCGTTGTCCATCAGCACCATGTCCACGTCGCCCGTGATGAGGGGCCTGCACGGTCGCGCCGAAGGTCTCGAAGAGGATGATGCGCGGGTTCTTCTCGTCGCCGTCGAGCACGCTGTAGACCGCGGCGTAGAAGTTGGTGGTGCCGGCCTGCGAGCCGATCAACAGCTTGGGATCGGCCTTGAACTGCTCCGGCGTGCTGAAACGGGTCTCGTCCGCGCACCAGCATGAACTGCTCCGAGCGCAGGTAGGGGTCGGAGAAGTCCACCTGCTGCTTGCGCTCCTCCGTGATCGTGATGCCGTCCATGCCCACGTCGAACTGGCCGGCCTTGACCGCGGCGATCATCGTGTCCCAGGAGGTGACCTGCCAGTCCACGGTGCAGTTGAGACGGCGGCAGATTTCGGCAATGGCGTCGTATTCCCAGCCCATGGCCTTGCCCGTCTTGCCATCAATGAAGTTCAGCGGCGGGAAATCGTTCGCCGTCACCGCCTTGATCTTGCGCCCTTTCAGATCGGGCAAGTTGTTGTAGGCGGTCACGTCCACGCTGGTGGCGGGCGGCGCAACGGTGGGGGATGCCGCGGCCGGGGTATCGGTGACTGCGGGCGCCGGCGGCGGCGGCAGGGTGGGGACGGCGGCGGCTGTTGGGGCGGCCGGCTGTGCGGTGGCGGTAGGCTGCGCCGCTGGCGTTGCGGGGCTGCACGCAGTGAGCAGCAGGCCAGGATCAACAGCAGGCTAAACAGAGAGGTTCGTTTGCTCATGGTCTTCTTCTCCATCTTCTTCTCCATCTTCTTCTCCATCTTTTTCGTGTCATCCAAGCGGCGCCTCCGCGCCCGGCGCCGGGCGGATCGTATGCACCGTTGTGCGGAAGTATACCACCGCGGTGGGCTATGTCCCAGATTTGATGGTTTCGGCGCAAACGGGCGCCGTGCGCAATCACCGTTGCGATGCCTGGGTTTACCCGTCAGTTATCCATGCCCCAGCCCCGCAAGTGGCTTTGCAGCCGGGGGGGCGAAAAAAAGGGGAAAGGGGGGGGGGGGGGGGGGGGGGGGGGGGGGGGGGGCCCCGGGGGGGGGGAAAGGGAAGGGGGGGGGTCGGGGGGAGGGGGGGGGGGGGGGGGGGGGGGGGGGGGGGGGGGGGGGGGGGGCGGGGGGGGGGGGGGGGGGGGGGGGGGGGGGGGGGGGGGGGGGGCGGGGGGGGGGGGGGGGGGGGGGGGGGGGGGGGGGGGGGGGGGGGGGGGGGGGGGGGGGGGGGGGGGGGGCCGGGGGGGGAGGAAGGGGGGGGCCGGGGGGGGGGGGGGGGGGGGGGGGGCGCGGGGGGGGGCGGGGGGGGGGGGGGGGGGGGGGTTCGGGGGAGGGGGGAAAAGGGCCCGGGGGGGGGGGGGGGGGGAAAAAGGGGGGGGAAAAAAGGGGGGGGGGGGGCCCCGCCTTCCGGGTTCTTCGCCGCGGGGGGGGGGGGGGGAAGGGGGGGGGGGGGGGGGGGGGGGGGGGGGGGGGGGGGGGGGGGGGGGGGGGGGGGGGGGGGGGGGGCCGGGGGGGGGGGGGGGGGGGGGGGGAGGGGGGGGGGGGGGGGGGGGGGGGGGGGGGGGGGGGGGGGGGGGGGGGGGGGGGGGGGGGGGGGGGGGGGGGGGGGGGGGGGGGGGGGGGGGGGGGGGGGGGGGGGGGGGGGGGGGGGGGGGAAAGGGGGGGGGGGGGGGGGGGGGGGGGGGGGGGGGGGGGGGGGGGCGGGGGGGGGAAAAAGGGGGGGGGGGGGGGGGGGGGGGGTTGCAGCGACTTGCAGTCGCCGGGCCTGCCGGTGTATACTGAACTCTCTCCTTCTCCGTCCCCCTCCCCCCCCCCGTTGGTCCCCCCCCCGAGGATCATCCTGCTCGATATCGGCAGCCCTGACGAGGTGTACCCATGAATAGATCAAGCAAAACGAAAACTGCCTGTGTCTATTGCGGCAGCGACAAGGATCTCACGGTCGAACATGTCGTGCCTATCTCGCGCTGGCGTGAATTTGGTGTTCGTCGGCGGGTGTTAGACAATGATTCCAATCGGGTGCATGCTTGTCTCAAGTGCAATGCGGAGAAGGGGGCGATGCTGCCCCGTGAGTGGTTCCACCTGCACCCGGAATACAAGGAGCGGTTTGTGCATGAAGCCAGGTACATCTCAGATGCCGTCAAGCGCATTGTTGGTCTGAGTGTGACCCGGTAAGACTCGCCCCTGTGTTGGTGCGGTTAAGGCGATTGGTTTGTGCCACGAATTGCCGCGAAGTGATGGTTGGGTGATGTTCTTGCCTTCCTGCGTGGGCGCGGCTAAAATCGTTGGTGAAGTTGTGCCCCTCCCATTCATGCGCCTGCAAAGGAGACGCTATCACGCGTGGTTATGACCGACCTACCTGCTTTTCTGGCCCGGATTCGGGCCTTTCGTGACGAACACCTGTTGCCCCTGGAAGCGCCCATGCTGCAAGCGGGCGTTGACGCCATTCTGCCCCGCCTGGACGAGCTGCGCCGCCTGGCGCGCCAGCTTGGTATCTGGGCGCCGCACCTGCCTCCCGCCCTGGACGGCGCTGGCCTTTCTCTGACCGCCTTTGCCCAGGTCAGCGAGGAGTTGGGGCGCAGCCCCTTCGGCCACTATGTGCTGAACTGCAACGCGCCCGACATCGGCAACCAGGAACTCTTGCTGCACCACGGCACGCCCGCGCAGCAGACCACCTACCTGGCGCCCCTGGCCCGCGGCGAAATCCGCAGCGCCTACGCTATGACCGAGCCTGAGCACGCCGGCTCCAACCCGGTTTGGCTCAGCACGACCGCCGCGCGCGATGGCGCCGATTATGTGCTCAACGGCCACAAATGGTTTGTGACTGGCTTCGAGGGCGCCGATTTCGTGATTGTGATGGCTGTGACCAACCCGCAGGCGCCCAAGCCGCACCAGCGCGCCAGCCAGATCATCGTGCCGCGCGGCGCGCCGGGGGTGGAGCATGTGCGCAAGATCAAGATCATGGGTGAAGAAGGCGCCGGCTGGGCCAGCCACAGTGAGTTGCGCTTTGTAAACTGCCGCGTGTCGGCCAGCAACCTCATCGGCGCGGAGGGCAGCGGGTTTGCCCTGGCGCAGGAGCGCCTGGGGCCGGGCCGCGTCCATCACTGCATGCGCTGGATTGGCATCTGCGAACGCGCCTTCGATCTGATGTGTACGTACGCGGCCACCCGCGAACTGGCGCCGGGCAAGCTGCTCGTGCAACAGCAGTCCGTGCAGCACGCCATTGCTGAGCGTCGGGCCGAAATCAACGCGGCGCGGCTGCTCGTCATGGACACCGCGGCCAGGATCGAGACCCTGGGCGCGCATGGCGCGCGCGTAGATATTTCGCTGATCAAGTTCTATGTGGCGAATGTCCTCAACCGCGTGCTCGATAGCGCCATCCAGGTGTATGGCGGGCTGGGCGTGACCGATGATACGATGCTGGCATTCTGGTATCGCCACGAGCGCGCGGCGCGCATCTACGACGGCGCGGATGAAGTTCATAAGACCGTTGTCGCCCGCCAGGTGATGAAAGCCTATGGCGTTGACATCTCGATCCTGGCCTGAGAGCCAGGCTGCGCCCAAGGAGTGAGCCATGATTGACGAGGCCCGCGCAGTGCGGCCCGGTGAACAGCTTGATGCCGAACGCCTGGCGGCCTTTCTGACGCAAAACCTGCAGGGCGCAGGCAGCGTCCTGCAGGTTGAACAATTTCCCAGCGGCTTCTCCAACCTGACCTACTTGCTGCGGCTGGGCGAGCGCCAACTCGTCCTGCGCCGGCCGCCGTTTGGCGCGGCCGTCAAGTCCGGTCATGACATGGCGCGTGAGTATCGCATCCTGCGCACGCTGCGGCCCGTTTACCCCAAGGCGCCCGCACCGCTGCTCTACAGCGACGATCTGAGTATCATTGGCGCGCCCTTCTATATAATGGAACGGGTCAGCGGAGTCATCCTGCGCAACCGCCTGCCGCCGGGCCTTAGCCTGACGCCCGGCCAGATGACCGCGCTGTGCCACGCGCTGATTGATAACCTGGTGGCCTTGCATCGCCTTGACCTGCACGCCACCGGCCTGGCCGACTTGGGCCGGCCCGAGGGCTACGTCCAACGCCAGGTCAGCGGCTGGATCAGGCGCTATGAAAATGCGCTGACCGATGATGTGCCGGCCATGACGCAGGCTGGCGCCTGGCTGCGCGCTCATCTGCCGCCAGACCAGGGCGCAGCCGGCGCCGCGCTCATCCACAATGACTACAAGTTCGACAACGTGGTGCTCGATCCAGACGACCTGACGCACATCCGCGCGGTGCTCGATTGGGAGATGGCCACGGTGGGTGACCCCTGGATGGATGTGGGCACCACCCTCGGCTACTGGGCGGAGGCCGGTGATCCTGAGATACTGCGCAATTTTGGCATGACCGCCCTGCCTGGCAACCTGACGCGGCAGCAGTTTGTGGATGCCTACGCCGCCGCCAGTGGGCGCGAGATCGGCCATGCCCTGTTCTACCTGGTGTTCGGCCTGTACAAGGTGGCCGTGATTGTGCAGCAAATCTATGCTCGTTACCGACAGGGGCATACGCAGGACCCGCGCTTTGCTCGCCTGATCCACCTGGTGCGCGCCAACGGAGAAATGATGACGCGGGCCATCGAGACGCAGCGGCTGTCGGGGTTGTTTGGGTGAAGAGACCGGAGACCGGAGACCGGAGACCCCCCCCTGGTGTGATGGGTGAGACTGAGAGGCTCGGCACAGGACATGCGGCGAATATCGGAGGGATGGATGGGGGCGAGGAGCAGGCGGCGCCTGTTCGCAGGGCATCCTCGCGACGAAAAGTATCTGCGACGGCGTCAGGCGGAGCGGAAGCACGTAGCAAGCGAGTAGCCAAACCCACCGGCGCGGCGGGGTCGAAGACGACGACGCGGCGTAAGGCGGCGGAGGATCAAACCGGCGCGGCGGGGCCGAAGACGACGACGCGGCGTAAGGCGGCGGAGGATCAGACCGGCGCGGCCAAGCCGAAGACGACAACGCGGCGTAGGGCGGCGGGGGATCAAACCGGCGCGGCGAAGCCCAAGACCACGGCGCGACCGCGCACGAGCGGCGTGCGTCGTGGCAGCGGCGCAACCGCCAAGCCAGCGACGACTCGTCCCGCCACAGGCCGCAAGGCAACGCCGCGTACCGGCTCGACGCTGGATCAGGACCTGGCACAGCATGCGGCTGAAACCTACACCGAGGCTGATTTGGAGGCCGGCAAGAAGTTGGCCGTGTCTATTGTGAGCAAAACGGTTACGAGCGGTGGCCTGGCGTCCCTGCTGAGCGTGTTGATGCCCGGCGCCGGCGCGGCCGCGGGTGCGGGCGGCTTGACGGCCTTGTTATCCAAACTGAGTGCGACGTATGGGGATCTCAGCGCGCAGGATCAAAAACACCTGCGCGCCGTGGTGGCTTGGGTCAAGGGTGGATTTCATCTGAAACTGGAGCCGTATACTGCAAGCGGGCACGAATTGCGCCTGTTTCCGTAGGCGGAAAAGTGAAGTCTATTCCCGCTTGCAGTATAGTTGACCAAAATCACGTCCCCGGTGTTGCCGGGGACGTGTGTCTTGGCGGGTCTTGCTTAGCTTTCCCACACTGCGGGATCGTACGGGGGCAGTTCACAGCGCAAAGGGGCGTTGCTGCGATAGCCCAGCGCGTAACCGGCCTGCATCAGCATGTGGATTTCGCTTGTGCCTTCGTAGATGATGGCCCCGCGCGAGTTGCGCAGATAGCGCTCCACGTCGTACTCATCGCTGTAGCCATAGGCGCCGTGAATCTGGATGGCTTCGTGCGCCGCTTGAAAAGAGGCATCGGTAGCAAACCACTTGAGCAGCGACGTCTCCTGGGTGTTGCGCAGTCCCATGTTCTTCATCCAGCCGACTTTGAGCGTCATCAGGCGGCCATATTCGTAATCGCGCACCATCTTGGCGATTTTCTCTTGCACCAGTTGATGTTTGCCGATCTCTTTGCCAAACGCCCGGCGCGAAGTGGCGTAGCTGGTGCTGGCTTCCAGGCAGGCCCGAATCAGCCCCACCGCGCCGGAGCCTACTGTGTAGCGGCCGTTGTCCAGGCAGGACATGGCGATCTTGAAGCCTTCACCTTCTTCACCCAGGCGATTGGCGACCGGCACGCGCACATCCTGGCAGTTGACCCAGCCGGTCGAGCCGGCGCGCACGCCCAGCTTACCGTGGATGTCGCCCCGAGTCACGCCTGAACGATCGGTCTCGATGATGAACGCGCTGAGCTGATCGTGCGGGTCCGGCCGTTCTGGGTTGGTGCGCGCCACCCACAGGATGTGGTGCGCCTTCGTGGCCAGGGAAATCCACATCTTTTCGCCGTTGACGATGTATTCATCACCGTCGCGTCGCGCGGTCGAGGTCATGGCGGCCACATCGCTGCCGACGCCTGGTTCTGTCAGGCCAAACATGGCATACTTCTCGCCTTTGGCCTGTGGCGTCAGGAATTTCTGCTTCTGCTCCTCGGTGCCCCACTGCAAAATGGCCAGGCTGTTGAGGCCCACGTGTACTGACATCACCACGCGCAGGCTGGTGTCCATCGCTTCCAGTTCTTCGCACACCAAGCCCAGCGTAATGTAGTCAAAGCCCTGGCCGCCGTACTTTTGTGGGATGCAGATGCCGAGGATGCCCAGATCGGCCATGCGGGACAAGATGCTGGGGTGCATCTGCTGGCTGCGGTCGGCATCCTTGATAATGGGCGCGATCTCCCTGTGAACGAAGTCGCGCACCATCTGTTGTGCCTGTAGATGTTCCGGGGTCAATGCGAAGTCCATAAATGTCACTCCTTTGTGAACCGATTGCGTTGGCAGTCGAACTTCTACACAGTATACCATATGATTTTGCATTAGGCGTATTTTGACGAGTTCTCGCATCTGTGCTAGAATGTCGTTCTGTAGGTTGCAGTAAGCATCTGTTCGGACGTGGTGAACGCTGTCAGGCTTGCAAGGCCGGGTGGCGTTTTTGTTTTCCCGTCATCAGGTCCATCACCTACAGATATCGGTTTGGGAGGTTGCGCAGCGTCAGTGGAAAAGCGCATGGTCGGAACGGTCAAGTGGTTTAACGGTGCCAAGGGGTACGGATTCATCCTCCAAGATAACGGTGAAGACGTTTTTGTGCACTACTCCGCCATCCAGTCGGATGGCTTCCGCACGCTTCAGGCGGGTGAGCGTGTTGAGTTCGAGCTCCGTCAAGGCGCTAAAGGCGTCAATGCCGCTAGTGTAGTTAGAATCTAGTTTTCGTGCCTGAGGGCAAAGGTGAGTGATTTGATGAGTACCAGGTTGTATATTGGGAACCTTCCCTATACCATGACGGACAACGACCTTGCGCAACTGTTTAGCAGCGCTGGGGAAGTTAAGACGGCGGAAGTCGTTCGTGACCGCGAGACTGGCCAGAGCAAGGGCTTCGGTTTTGTGGAAATGAAGGACGCGCCAGGCGCAGAGAAGGCCCTGCAAATGAATGGGGCTTCGTTCCAGAATCGCCAGATTCGGGTTGATGCTGCTCGCCCACGTGAACCGCGTGAAGGTGGTTTTGGCGGCGGTGATCGCGGCGGCGACCGCGGTGGTTTTGGCGGTGGACGCCGCAGCTTCGGCGGCGGTGGTGGTAGCGGCGGCGGCGAGCGCCGTGGGTTCGGCGGCGGCAGCAGTGGCGGCGGCGGCGGCAGGCGCGGTGGCGATCGCGATCGCTAAGCAATAGCAGGAACGTCGGTTAACCGGCACCCTTTGTAAATCGAACACCCGGAGCCATCAAGCTCCGGGTGTTTTTTGTCCAAGCGGCGGGCTTCTGCGCAGAAGTAACTGCTCAGGCGGCCCCCCTGGGGGGGCTGGGTTCGCCCGTGGCCCCTTGCAGTCTTACTTCACGCGCTCAATGTAATCGCCCGTGCGGGTATCAATCTTGAGTGAATCGCCCTGGTTGACGAAAGAAGGCACGGTGATGATGCCCCCGGTTTCTAACGTTGCTGCCTTAGTCACGTTGGTCGCTGTGTCGCCACGAATCGCATTCATGGTCTCCGCCACCTTCAAGACGACGAAGGTTGGCAAGTCCACACTGAGCAAATTTTCGCCTTCCATCACCACGAAAGCTGAATCGTTCTCGCGTAGAAAGCGTGCCTTATCACCCATCATGGCCTTCGTCACCATAATCTGTTCGAATGTCTCTGGGTCCATGAACACGAAGTCATCGCCGTCGCGGTAGCTTAACTGCATCGCGCGGCGGTCCACACGCACCAGGTCAATCTCGGAGCCGGCGCGTACCCGGTCTTCGACCACGCGACCGGTTTTCAAGCTCTTCAGGCGCAGACGCACAAAGGCGCGCCAGTTGCCGGGGTTGATGTGCTGGTATTCGATCACTTCGCACAGATCGTCGTTATAGCGAATGATGTTGCCTGTTTTCAAATCAGATGTTGTTGCCATGTCTCTCTTTGTCCCTATGTGACTCCGGGCGCCTGCTCACGGTCTGGGCGCCGCGCTCGTGCTAACATTTTGGCCTGACATTATCGCACGAGAAAGAAAGATGGGCAAAAAGAGGCCTTTCACGCGTTGCCAACCGTTGGGTTCTTGACCCGCGCGACAGAGGGAGTTCCAAAAAAAACAATGACCAATCAACGTCCCAGTCTGCCTGGCTGTTTGCTGGCCGTGGCAGCCTTCTTCATTCTGTTTGCCGTGATTGCCCCCACCAGCTTTCTCGTCGGCGCCATGCTGGAGCGCAACGGCACGCTGCCCGGCTCCACCGCCGACCAGATCAACGAAGGGCCGCCTCAATACCAAATCCTGTGGCAGGCACGCGAGATCATTCAGAACCATTACGTGGACCGCACCGCGATCGAGGAGCAACGCCTGGCCTATGGGGCCATCTCCGGCATGGTGGAAGCCCTCGGTGATACCGGGCACAGCCGCTTCCTCAGCCCGGAGATGATGCAAGCCGAAAGTCAGGCCCTGTCCGGTGATTTCGAGGGCATCGGCGCCGAATTGACCACCAAGGATGGCATGCCCGTGGTGGTGTCACCGATGGAGAATTCACCGGCCGAGCGGGCCGGTATACGTGCTGGCGATGTCATCGTCGCAGTGGATGGTGAAGACACCACCGGGATGGCGCTGAGCAACATCATCCAGCGCGTGCGGGGGCCGAAGGGCACGACGGTGGTTCTCTCCGTTTTGCATGAGGGCGACAACCAGGTGACGGACATCCCGATCGTCCGCGCCAAGATTCCGTTGATCAACGTCTCGGCCCACATGATTCCGGGGACGCAGGTGTTGCTTGTGCGCATCGGCTCGTTTAGCGAGCGGGTCAGCGATGATCTGAAGACGGCGCTGCAACAGGGCAAAGTGGATGGCGCACAAAAAATCATTCTTGACCTGCGCAACAGCCCCGGTGGTTTGTTGGATGAAGCCATCGCCGTCGCCAGTCAATTCTTGGGCGATGGCCTGGTGATGCAGGAACAGGACGCACAAGGCAACCGCAAACCGTTGGCGGTCAAGCCCGGCGGCGTGGCCCTCGATATGCCGCTCGTGGTGCTGATCAACCAGGGCACGGCCAGCGCGGCCGAAATTGTCAGCGGCGCCCTGCAAGACCAGGGTCGCGGCCAGTTGATCGGTCAGACCACCTTCGGCACGGGCACGGTGCTCAATCAGTTCGAGTTGGATGATGGCTCTGCGCTGCTGCTGGCCACACGCCAATGGCTAACGCCCAACGGCCGCGTCATTTGGCACCAGGGCATCGAGCCGGACATCACCGTGGTGTTGCCGATGGATGTCATGCTCATCACCCCCTCCCGCTTGCGGACGATGACGCCTGAGGAATTCCAGGCGGCCCAGGACGTTCAACTGCAAAGGGCGCTCGAAACCCTGGACAAGGCGCCCAACACCGCCCACCGCTAACTTTGTTTTTCGAGACACCCGGTTTCCCGCAGAAACCGGGTGTCTGTTCTGGTGCGTGTTCAGATTTGCAGGTTGCCGCAGGGTAGTGCATACTGAGTGCCCATATGCCTTGTGCAGGAGGAAAGCTATGCAGTGTCCAATGTGTCAAGCAGAGATCGAGGACGGGAGCGGAGAATGCCCTGAATGTACGCAGGCGTTGTGTCCGGCGTGCGGCGCGGCGGTCAGTGCGGAGGATGACGCGTGTCCGGTGTGTGGCGTGGAATTCATGCTGACCTGCCCCAACTGCGGCGCCGAAGTAGAGCCGGATGCCCTGGCCTGCCCGCAGTGTGCTACGGAATTCACCTTCCCGTGCCCATCGTGCGGCGTACCGGTATTCGAAGGCAGTGACACTTGTCCGGCCTGTGATGCTGATCTGTGTCCGGACTGCGGCGCCCTGCTGCCAGAGGATGCGCTGCAATGCCCCCGTTGCGGGCTGGAGTTCGATCTCGCTTGCTCTGCCTGTGGCGCCCAGATTGCGGCGGGAACTCGTCTGTGTCCCACCTGCGGCGCTTCGCTGATGGAAGACGCCGATCCTTCATTCTCGAACTCTGCAAACTCCACGAACCTGGCCCCTGCGCTCTCGGATGTTCCGGGAATTTTCGGCAGTCGCACGGCAGTAGAATCCGGGCCGGGGATCAGCGCGATGTTTGAGCCGCCCACAGGCCGCTGCCCGCACTGCGGGGCGGATGTGTTCCTGGAACAGGGAAGCTGCCTGGCATGTGGGCAGCCGTTTTGCCCGCGCTGCGGCGCCACTGTGGGCGAGGCCGACGGCCTATGCGAGGCCTGTGGCTTGCTGTTGGAGTTTGCCTGCCCGGATTGTGCCTTTACGTTGCTGACCCAGGCCAGCGAGTGCCCCAACTGCGGACGTTCATTTGTGCGGGTGTGCCCGCGCTGTAACGCCCGCGTGTTTGGCGAGGTGACGGCGTGCGACGCTTGCGGCCAGGCGTTCGACCTGGCTGGGCGGCCGAGTGGTGAGGTTTTTGGCGTGGGCGGGGTGCTCGTCATGGTGCGCTGTCCCACCTGTCGGGCCGAATTTCCCCTGGCCCGGGGCTTCTGCCAGGCCTGCAGGCATCGTATTTGTACCCGCTGTGCCCTGGTTCTGGTGCATGAAGAAAACGCCTGTCCGCGCTGCGGACAGGTGGCCGCGCCTGCGCCCACCTTTGCCTGCCCACAGTGCGCCACCCGCTTGCCGGCGGGCAGCAGTGAATGTGGCGTCTGCGGCGTCAGCCTGTGTCCGCAGTGCCAGCATGTGGTGGACGCAGATGCCACACGCTGTTTTGCCTGTGGCGCGCACTTTTCCCTGACCTGCGATCATTGTGGTGGTGAGGTAAGTGCCGCTGACGTGACCTGCCCACATTGCGGCGAGCGCTTCGAAGAAGAGGTGTGAGGCGAGCTGACTGGGCCGCGGTACGGCACTTCCGGTCTGGCGGGGGCAAGTCACGTGACCGTGCGTGAGCGCCGCACCGGGGCCGCCACGTATAGGATGCTGCCCAGGGTGCCGAGGATCGTAGCCACCACGATGGTGAGGAGCGCGACCAGCGCTGCCAGTACGAAGATGCCGCTGGTGCTGAAAACATCGGCCGGCGCCAGGCCCAGCGAAAGCACCAGGTCGGAAATGGAGGGGGGCAGTTGCGCCAGAATGGCCTCACTGCCGCCGGTCAAGGGCAGCGCCACCGGCACCGTAGCCAGACCTATCACGCCATCGGCCAGGCCTGTGATCAGGCCGGCCAGAAAGCCAGCCTGTGCGCTGCGCTGCATGGCGCTGCGCGGCATGAAGGCTTGTGGGCGGCTGCGCAGTTGCAGATGGGCCGCCAGCATGCCGACGCCCAGGTACAAGAAAAGGCTGACCGGCATGATCAGACAGCCAAAGAAGGGAATCAAGGCGAGCAACGAGAAAACGATGCTCGCGGCTGCTCCCAAGAAACCGGCGCGAATGCCGGGGTGACGTGTCACGGCAAGCTCCCCATGTGTTATTGTGGGGCCGATTATACCATGTTCTGACACGCAGCTTGAAATCGGCCATGCGAACGTAACGGGCAAATTTGACCAGTCACAAATCTGTGGTTATAATGCGCCCTATGATAGGGCTGACGATACAACGTCGGCCCTTTTTCCCGCCTCGCTCCCGTTCCGCTGCGTGCGGACGATGGGAATGGCGCCGGTAAAGGCCTCAGGCCTGGCGCGCGGGCGGTTTTGTGTTGCCTGAGGCCAGTCATCGCGGAGGAAGAAATTGCCTACCATCAATCAGTTGGTCCGTAAGGGCCGCCTGCCCCAGAAGGCCAAAGAAAAGGCGCCGGCGCTGCGTTTTTCATACAACGCGTTGAGCGGCCGGACACAGCGTATCAAGACTGGCAACCCCTTCAAGCGGGGCGTGTGTACGCAGGTCCGTACGACTACACCGAAGAAACCGAATTCGGCGCTGCGCAAAATCGCTCGTGTACGCTTGACGAACGGTATCGAAGTCACAGCCTATATTCCAGGTGAGGGTCATCGCTTGCAGGAACACTCGGTTGTGTTGGTGCGGGGCGGTCGCGTCAAGGACCTGCCCGGCGTGCGCTACCACATCGTGCGTGGGGCGCTAGACACCACCGGCGTCGAGAACCGTAAGCGTGGTCGTTCCAAGTATGGCTCCAAGCGCCCGAAGGCCGGTCAGGCTGTCAAGGGCAAGAAACCAGCCACCCCGGCCAAGGGCAAGAAGTAACGAGAATGACGGCTGTGGAGCGGCATGGTTGCCTTGTTGTTGGAGGCAGTTGCCGCCCTGTACCCGGAATCTCCTGCGGAGGTTTGTATGTCAAGACGAAATCGAGCCGAGCTTCGACCGATTATTCCAGATAGCCGCTATAGTAACGAAACACTGACGCGGTTGATCAATCGCATCATGCAGCGTGGCAAGAAGAGCGTGGCCGAACGCATTGTCTATTCGGCGCTCGACATCATCGAGGGTAAGACCAAGAAAGCGCCGATGGACACCTTTGAATCTGCGATGCGCAACGTGACGCCGACGCTTGAAGTCAAGCCACGGCGTGTGGGTGGCGCAACCTACCAGGTGCCGGTGGAGATCGAGCCAGAGCGCCGCGGCGCGTTGGCCATGCGCTGGCTGGTGCAGGCGGCGCGCAATCGCCCGGGCCGCACCATGGCCGAAAGGTTGGCCAGCGAGCTGCTCGATGCAGCATCCAACCAGGGCAATGCGATCAAGAAGAAGGAAGATACGCATAAGATGGCAGAGGCCAATCGGGCCTTTGCACACTATCGTTGGTAATTTTTCGTCCGTAAAACGCCGCCGCCCTTGTGGGGGGAGCGCCTGGAGACGGATCAATTGGATTGACCGTCGTTCGTGGAAGCGTGTTTATTTCGAGACGAAGGGCAGAGAGCCATTCTTTGCCCTTCGTCCTTGTCTCAAGGATCAGCAGCCATGGCCCGTGAATTTTCGCTAGAACGTATCCGCAACATCGGCATTATTGCCCACATTGATGCGGGCAAGACAACGACAACCGAGCGCGTGCTTTTTTACTCAGGACGCACCTATCGCCTGGGCAATGTGGACGAAGGCACCACCGTCACCGACTGGATGGAGCAGGAAAAGGAGCGCGGGATCACCATCACCGCTGCGGCCATTACCACCTCCTGGCGTGATTATCAGATCAACCTGATTGACACGCCGGGCCACATTGACTTTACGGCTGAAGTGCAGCGCTCATTGCGTGTACTCGATGGCGGCGTGGTGGTGTTCGACGCCGTGGCCGGCGTGGAGCCACAATCGGAGACGGTTTGGCGCCAGGCGAATCGTTATGGCGTGCCGCGCATCTGCTTGGTCAATAAGATGGACCGCATCGGCGCCGACTTCTGGCGCACGATTGACATGATCCGCACGCGCCTGGGAGCCAAGCCTATACCGATACAGATTCCGATCGGTGTGCAGGATACGTTCAAGGGCGCCGTGGATCTGATGGAGATGCAGGCGGTTGTTTTCACCGACGAGCTGGGTGCTTCACCCCAGATCGGTGAGATTCCGGCCAGCATGCAGGCCGAGGCCAAAGAATGGCGCGACAAACTGATCGAGGCCATTGCCGAGACCGATGAAGATCTGACGCTGAAGTTCCTGGAAGGCGAAGAGATCACCACGGCGGAGCTGCGTCCGGCGTTACGCCGGGCGACATTGGCCAGCCAACTGGTGCCGGTTTTATGTGGCAGTTCATTGCGCAACAAGGGCGTGCAGCCTTTGTTGGACGCGGTGGTGGACTATTTGCCCTCTCCCCTCGACATTCCGGCGGTGCATGGTGTGGACCCCGATACCAATGCTGACAAGATTCGCCCCACCAATGACGCGACGCCTCTGTCGGCGTTGGTGTTCAAGATTGTGGCCGATCCCTATGTCGGGCGCCTGGCCTATGTGCGCGTCTACTCCGGTGTGCTCAACGCCGGCAGCGGGGTGATCAATTCAACCAAGGGGCGCAAGGAACGCATCGGCCGCCTGATGCGCATGCGTGCCAATCAGCGCGAAGACCTGACCGACATCTCGGCTGGCGACATTGGCGCCATCATCGGCCTGAAACAGACCTTTACCGGGGACACGTTGTGCGATCCTGGCGACCAGGTGATTCTTGAAAATATCTCCTTCCCTGAGCCGGTGATCATGATCGCCATCGAGCCGAAGACCAAGGCTGACCAGGACAAGATGTCTATGGCGCTGCAACGCCTGGCCGAAGAAGACCCGACCTTCAAGGTGAAGGTGGATGAGCAGACCAGCCAGACCCTGATTGCGGGTATGGGCGAGTTGCACCTGGAAGTTCTGGTAGACCGCATGTTACGCGAGTTCCGCGTGCAGGCCAAGGTGGGACGACCGCAGGTTGCCTACCGCGAGACGATTACGAAGAAGGTGAAGATTCAGGGCCGTTTCATACGCCAGAGCGGTGGCCGCGGTCAGTATGGCGATGTGTGGCTGGAACTTGAGCCGCTGGCGCCAGGCGAAGGCTTCTTGTTCGAGGACAAGACGGTGGGCGGCGTGGTGCCGCGCGAGTACATCTCCTCCATTCAGTCTGGTATCAAGGAAGCGATGGAGAACGGCATCATCGGCGGGTTCCCGCTGATTGACATGGTTGCACGGCTGGTGGACGGTTCCTATCACGAAGTTGACTCGTCGGAATTGGCCTTCAAGATTGCCGCTTCCATGGCCCTGAAGGACGGCGCGCTGAAGGCCGGGCCGGTTCTGCTGGAACCGATCATGAAGGTAGAAGTGGTGACACCTGAGGATTACGTGGGCGATGTGATCGGCGACCTGAGTTCACGGCGTGGGCAGATTGATGGCATCGAGATGCACTCCACCGGCACGCAGGCGGTGCGCGCGTTCATCCCGTTGGCCGCCATGTTTGGCTATGCCACCGATCTGCGTTCGCGAACGCAGGGGCGTGGTGTGTTCACCCAGGAGTTCGATCATTACCAGCCGGTATCTGCGGAGCAGACGCAGAAGCTGCTCAACCGGTGAGGCACGCACACCTGGGTGCGTAGGCCAGTGGCTTGGCATGCGGGCGGTCTGTGCATTTTCTCACCGCCTGGCCTGAGGTATTTGCCAAGATCATTGTTCTACGTATAATAGTTAGGTTTGCGTGGCAAGATTCAAACAGGTATCAAACGAGAAAAACAGTGAATTTGCGACCTGGAGTGCGCAGCGCGACTCTTGATGTCGTTGTTGGTGAGTGATTGGTGAGTGAAAGGAGTCATTCGGAGCTATGGCAAAGGCAGTATTTCAGCGAACGAAGCCGCACATCAACGTGGGGACGATTGGTCATATTGACCATGGGAAGACGAGTTTGACGGCGGCAATCACGAAGGTGTTGGCGCTCAAGGGATGGGCGGATTTTCGTGCATTTGATTCGATTGACAATGCGCCGGAAGAGAAGGCGCGCGGCATCACGATTGCGATTGCGCACGTTGAATACCAGACAGCGAAGCGGCACTATGCGCACGTAGATTGTCCGGGACATGCGGACTACATCAAGAACATGATCACGGGTGCGGCACAGATGGACGGTGCGATCCTGGTGGTAGCGGCGCCGGATGGGCCGATGCCACAGACGCGGAGCACATCTTGCTGGCGCGGCAGGTGGAAGTACCGGCGATGGTGGTGTTCCTGAACAAGTGCGACATGATGGACGACGAGGAACTGCTGGAGTTGGTGGAGTTGGAGTTACGGGAGTTGCTGACGAGCCAGCATTTTCCTGGGGACGACATTCCGATCGTGCGTGGCAGTGCGTTGCAGGTATTGGAATCGAGTTCGAAGGATCCGAATGCGCCGGAGTACAAGTGCATTTGGGACTTGATGCGAGTGGTGGACGAGTACATACCGACGCCGGTGCGTGAGACGGAGAAGCCGTTCCTGATGCCGGTGGAAGATGTGTTTGCGATCAAGGGTCGGGGCACGGTGGTGACGGGACGTATCGAGCGTGGCACAGTCAAGGTGGGCGAAGAGATCGAGATTGTGGGATTGCGAGATACGCGCAAGACGATCGTGACTGGCGTCGAGATGTTCAAGAAGATTCTGGAACGGCGAGGCGGGGGACAACGTGGGTTGTCTGCTGCGGGGGATCACGCGCACCGATGTGGAGCGCGGGCAGGTATTGGCCAAGCCGGGTTCGATCAAGCCGCACATGGAGTTCATGGGCGAGGTGTACGTGTTGCGGAAGGAAGAGGGCGGACGGCACACGCCGTTCTTCAACGGGTACCGGCCGCAGTTCTACATTCGGACGATGGACGTAACCGGGACGTGCGATTTGCCGGAAGGGCTGGAGATGGTCATGCCGGGCGACAACGTGAACCTGAAGATCAAGCTGATCGTACCGGTCGGGTTGGAAGTGGGGTCGCGGTTTGCCATCCGTGAGGGTGGCCGCACCGTTGGCGCCGGCGTCATCACCAAGATGATGAACTAACATCCGCAACAAGGATGCAAACAAGAGAGAAGCGCCAGGGGCCTTCTCTCTTGTCCAATTCTTGACCCAGGGGGAAGCATGGCGAAGCAACGAATCCGCATCAAACTCAAGGCGTATGACCATCGGGTTCTAGATAGCTCGGCGGCACAGATTGTGGATGTGGCAGAGCAGACCGGCGCGAATGTTGTTGGTCCTGTACCGCTGCCGACGCGCATCGAGAAGTTTACCGTCAATCGTTCGCCGTTCATTGACAAAGATTCGCGCGAACAGTTTGAAATTCGCACGCACAAGCGTTTGATTGATGTGATTGATCCGGGCCAGAAGACGATTGACAAGTTGATGCACTTGAATCTTCCGGCAGGTGTTGATATCGAAATAAAGCTGTAAACCAAAAAAGAACATAAACGACGCGACGAACCAAGCTATCTCGTCGCTGTGTCTGTACCGTCCACTGCCTGACGAGCGACGGTACGGGGGACGACTAGTCTGTCAGCCCAAGCTGCCATGAACGGTCCCACCATGTGAACGCCATCAAAAGCGAATGGAAAGCCATTCGCCGCGTGGCGCAACTGGAGGGTACCTGGCCGCTGACAGGTACCCTCCAGTTGTTTATGGAAGGCCATCGTAGCCCGGGATAACCGGGGCCAGGAGCCGGGATGACCAATCAAAGGAGGATGGGAAGCTGGGGATGATGCGGCGGAGTCAGGCCGTTGGCAGTCCTTACTTCCAGGACCGTATGAAGGGCATTATTGGAAGAAAGATCGGTATGATGCAGGTTTTCACCGAAAAGGGCCAGGTGGTCCCGGTGACCGTCATCGAAGCTGGGCCGTGCTACGTGATCCAGATGCGCACGCTGGAAAAAGATGGTTATGTTTCGGTGCAGCTCGGCTTCGACGAGGTGAAACCCAGGCGTCTGACGAAGGGCGAGCTCGGTCATCTGAGCACGAAAAAATTGCTGCCGTTGCGCACCCTGCGCGAGTTTCGCGCCTATCGCAACGACAAGATCGAGTGGCAGGTTGGTCAGAAGATCACCGCCGACGTGTTTGCGGCGGGTGATGTGGTGGACGTGACCGGTGTGTCCAAGGGTCGTGGGTTTCAGGGCGGAATGCGGCGCCACGGTTTCCATGGCGGCCCCAAGACGCACGGCCAGTCGGATCGCCAGCGATCGCCCGGCTCCATCGGCGCCGGCACGTCGCCTGGTCGTGTCGAGAAGGGCACCCGCATGGCGGGGCACATGGGCGCGGCACGGGTGACGGTCAGCAACTTGCGTGTTGTCAAGGTGGACGCCGAGCGTAACCTGTTGTTGGTGCGTGGGGCAGTGCCAGGCGCCAAAAATGGCCTGCTGTATATCCGGGCAGCGCGCAAAGCGGGTTGATGGGCACCGGAGGGAAGAATCATGCAAGTACCAGTTCATAACATCAGTGGCGAAGTGGTCGGGCAGATTGAACTGCGCGACGATATCTTTGCAGCGCCGGTGAATCGTTCCGCGATGCACCAGGCGTTCATCCGCCAGCTTGCCAATGCTCACCTGGGCACCCATGACACCAAGACGCGTGCCGAGGTCAAGGGTGGCGGCAAGAAGCCGTGGCGGCAGAAGGGCACGGGCCGTGCGCGTCAGGGCAGCACCCGTGCGCCGCACTGGCGGCATGGCGGCGTTGCTTTTGGGCCTAAGCCGCGCACCTACACGCAGGACATGCCGCGCAAGATGCGGCGCCTGGCGATGCGCTCGGCGCTGACAGTCAAGGCCGCGGCACAGCAGATCGTGGTGGTCGAGGAGTTTGCCCTGGACGCGCCCAGGACAAAAACAATTGTGCAGTTCCTCAACAAGGTTGATATCAAGCGGAGCGCGCTCATTTTGTTGTCTGAACGCAATGAGACCATGGAGTTGTCCGCGCGTAATCTTCCCAATGTGAAGACCCTGCGCGCCGGCTATCTCAATGTGCGCGACCTGCTGGGGTACGAAACTCTGGTGTTGCCGTTGGCGGCGCTTGAGCAGATCGAATCTTTCCTGGCGGACTGAGTCGGAGGGAATTAGCGATGCATATCTATGAAGTTCTCAAGCGGCCGTTGATTTCGGAAAAAACGATGGCTATGCGTGAACTGTCCAACCATTATGCGTTCGAAGTGGACCGCCGCGCCAATCGCCACCAGGTGAAAGATGCAGTGGAAGCGGTTTTTCCGAACGTGAAAGTCTTGGATGTGCGCATCACCAACATGCCGGCCAAGCACAAGCGTGCCGCCCGTCGCCAAGTAGTGCGCCATATCGCCTGGAAAAAGGCCTATGTCACGCTGGCACCTGGGGGGACGATCCAGGTGTTCGAAGGCGTGTAAGAGGAGCTTAAGCGATGGGAATCAAGATCTATCGGCCCACCTCAGCGGGCCGGCGCGGCATGAGCGTTGCGACCTTCACGGAACTTACGCCGAAGACGCAGCCTGAGCGCTCACTGCTCACCGGTATGCGAAAGCGCGGTGGGCGAAACCAGCAGGGCCGGATAACGGTACGCCACCAGGGCGGTGGGCACAAGCAGCGCTACCGCTTGATTGACTTTCGGCGCGACAAGGTTGGCGTGCCCGCTCGTGTCGAGAGCATCGAGTATGACCCTAACCGGACGGCGCGTATTGCCAAACTGGTGTATGCCGATGGCGAGAAGCGCTATATCCTGGCGCCCCTGGGGGTGCAGGTTAATGACAAGTTGATGTCCGGGCCAGATGCCGAGGTGCGCAGTGGTAATGCCCTGCCGATCGCCAATCTTCCGCTCGGTTCTGTGATCCATAACATCGAGCTGCAGCCGGGCCGCGGCGGCCAATTGGTGCGCTCTGCGGGCGTATCGGCGCAGTTGCTGGCCAGAGACGGCGACTATGCCCAGGTGCGTTTGCCCTCCGGCGAGGTGCGTCTGATCAGCGTGCAGTGCATGGCGACGCTTGGCCAGGTTGGCAACACCGACCATGCCAACATCAATTGGGGCAAGGCTGGGCGCCTGCGCTGGCGTGGTCATATGCCGCAGGTGCGTGGTATCGCTATGGATCCCAGTTCTCACCCGCACGGTGGTGGTGAAGGCCGTTCGCCGATTGGTATGCCCGGGCCAAAGACGCCATGGGGCAAGCCGGCCCTCGGCTACAAGACGCGCAGGAACAAACGCACGGCCAGCATGATCGTGCGCCGGCGTAGCGCGGGTCGTCTGAAGTAAGCGAGGGTGAGGAGGATTTACCTGTGTCACGTTCATTGAAAAAGGGACCGTTTGTAGACCCGAAGCTGCTGAAGAAGATCGAGATGATGAATCGCCGGGGTGAGAAGCGCGTGCTGAAGACCTGGTCACGCGACTCAACGATCTTCCCGCAGTTCGTGGGCCATACCATGGCCGTGCATGACGGCAGGCGCCATGTGCCGATTTACGTCACCGAGAATATGGTGGGCCACAAGCTGGGCGAGTTTGCGCCGACGCGCTTCTTCCGTGGTCATGCGGCCAGGGAAAAACCGACGAAGGTGGCAACGAAGGCGCCAGGAGGGAAGCAAGCATGAGTGACGTCGTAACCGTGAGAGCGACCACCAAACATGTGGGTCTGTCGGCGCAAAAGGTACGCCTGGTAGTTGACCAGGTGCGTGGCCGTCGGGCGACTGAGGCCTTGGCCTTCCTGGCGGTGATGCCGCAAGCGGCAGCCAAGCCGGTGGCAGCCACGATCAAGTCTGCCATGGCCAACGCCGAGGAGAACCTGGGCTTGGACCAGGAAAATATGGTCGTGAGCGCCATTTGGGCCGACGTGGGTTCGACGCGCAAATGGCGACGTTTCGGCGCACGTGGTCGCTTCAAGCCGCTTCTGCGCCGCAGTTCTCATATCTGCGTGGTGTTGGCGGAAGTAGAGAACGCGTAAGTCGGCGGAAACATTGCACACGAACTGTCGGCTGGACGGCAGGGATTTCATGATAGCTGGGGCGCGGGCCGCCGACTGTGGCAGCCGAGGGCCGGGAAAACCCAGGATACGGAGGACGCATTGGGTCGCAAGGTTCATCCAATTGGTTTTAGATTAGGGATCATTCGTGATCATCAGACCCGCTGGTTTGCATCGGGTCAGCGATATGTGCAGCAATTACAAGAGGATCGCGCCATCCGCCAGATGGTGATGAAATTAATTACGGGCGCCGGCATCTCGTTGCTCGAAATCGAGCGCTTCCCGAACCAGGTGTCCTTGCGTGTGCATACGGCCAAGCCAGGCATCATTATCGGACGCAAGGGCGCCAATGTCAACGATCTGCGCACCAAGCTGCAGACTATGACCGGAAAGAAGGTCAAGATTGACATCGAGGAAATCGAGCGGCCGGAGTTGGACGCCTACCTGGTGAGCCAGAGCGTTGCCGAGCAACTGGAGAAGCGCATTTCGTACAAGCGTGCCATGAAGCAGGCGGTGACGCGTGCCATGCGGCTGGGCGCCAAGGGTATCATGATCACATGCAGCGGTCGTCTGGCCGGATCAGAAATGGCCCGTCGCGACTCGGTGCGTGACGGCCAGATTCCACGGCACACCCTGCGTGCGAACATTGACTACTCCTTTTCCGAAGCGTTGACGACTTTCGGCCGCATTGGAATCAAGGTTTGGATTTACAAGGGCGAAGTTCTGCCTGGCATGGCGCGCCCGAGTGAAACCAAGCCTGTGCAGACGATGGAGTAAGCCAGCGCGTGGCGGCGCCCGCAGGCCGTGGAATTTAGGAGCAAATAAACGATGTTAATGCCGAAGCGTGTAAAGTATCGAAAAATGCACCGTGGCCATATGCGCGGGACGGCTGGCCGGGGCAACCAGGTTGCCTTTGGTGAGTACGGCATGCAGGCCCTTGAACCGTGCTGGATGACCAGCCGCCAGATCGAAGCGGCTCGTCGCACGATCGTGCGCTTCATTCGTCGCGGTGGTAAGTTGTGGATTCGTGTCTTCCCGGACAAACCGGTGACCAAGAAGCCTGCCGAGACCCGCATGGGTAGCGGTAAGGGGCCGGTAGATCACTGGGTGGCGGTTGTGCGTCCGGGACTGATGCTGTTCGAGTTGGCCGGTGTGACGGAAGAGGCGGCAAAAGAGGCTTTCCAGTTGGCATCCTTCAAGCTGTCTATCAGGACGCAGATCGTGTCGCGTGCCGCAGAGTCAGCCGCGCCGGAAGTGGCGGGCGAGGCGATGGGCGCCGTAGCGACGGGCGCCGCGGCGTAGTAAAGAGGAGCCCAAGATGGTGTCAAGAGAAATTCGTACGCTGACAACCGATGAAGTTGGCGTCAAGCTGGATGCCTCCTATCAGGAGTTGTTCAATCTGCGCTTTCAGATGTCAACCGGCCAGATGAAGAACACCAGCCGCCTGACGGTGGTGAAGCGTGACATTGCCCGGTTGAAGACTATTCTGCGTGAGCGTGAATTGGAAGCCTGGTATGCTGCAGGGAGCGTGGCCTGAAAGCCGACGTCGGAGGAAAGAATTATGCGTGAACAGCGTAAGATATTGGTTGGCCGCGTGGCCAGCAACAAGATGGACAAAACCGTGGTCGTGACGGTGGAACGTGTGCGCCGTCACGCGCTGTACGGCAAGGTCATCAAGATCACCCGGCGCTTCATGGCGCACGATGAGAATAACACCTGCCAGATAGGTGACATGGTGCATATCCTGGAATCTCAACCGCTGAGCCGCCACAAGCGTTGGGTGGTTACCGAGATTCTGAATCGCTCGAACCAGGAAGTGGTTTGATTCGTTTTCCGCAACCGTGCCGCACGTGCGGCCTGGTCGCATGACTGGGCGGGGCTGTGATACGCGACGGTTCGGTGATTCACACAGAAGGAGACAACAATGATTCAACAGGAAAGCCGGTTGGTTGTTGCAGACAATACAGGCGCCAAAGAAATCCTGTGCATTCGTGTCAAGGGTGGCTCCACGCGCCGCTATGCTTCGGTGGGTGACATTATTGTCGCCTCGGTCAAACAGGCTGCGCCCAATGGCTCGGTCAAGAAAGGCGATGTGGTACGCGCCGTGGTCGTGCGCACCGCACGCGGGTACGGCCGCTCTGACGGTTCACATATCAAATTCGATGATAATGCGGCGGTCATCATTGATGAAGCGAAGAACCCCAAGGGGACGCGCATCTTTGGCCCGGTGGCCCGTGAGCTGCGCGAGCGAGGCTTCATGAAGATCGTGTCCCTGGCTCCGGAAACGCTTTAAGACGTGGTGTCAACAGCCAAAGCCAGTGGAAGTGAGCGAGTAACGAGGAGAGCCGGGTTATGAAGATTAGAAAAGGCGACACGGTTGAAGTCATTCGAGGCGAACATCGGGGGCGCGTGGCAAGGTCAATACGGTGCTGCTGGGCAGGGATAAGTTGGGGCACAGAGATCCAAATGATGTCCGCGTGGTAGTGGCAGGCGTCAACCTGATCATCAAACACCAACGGCGCACCGGCAATGTACGCACCCAGGTCGGCCGCATTGAGCGCGAGGCGCCAATTCACGTTTCCAATGTGATGCTCGTTTCGCCCAAGTCGAATGAGCCGGTACGCGTCGGCTCGATGGTGGGCGCCGATGGCCGTAAGGTGCGTCGCGAAGCGGGCACCGACGAAGCCATTGATTGATGATGGCGAAAGAGACGGAGTAAACGATGAACGCACAACCAAAACTTAAGGTGCGCTATCACAATGACATTATCAAGGCCATGCGCGAGGATTTTGGCTACAAGAATGTCAATGAAGTGCCGCGGATCGAAAAGATCGTCGTGAATATCGGGATGGGCGAGGCACTACAAAATGCCAAGGCCCTGGAAGCGGCCGCGGGCGACCTGGCGACGATCACTGGACAGAAACCGGTGATCACCAAGGCCCGGCGCTCGATTGCGACGTTCAAACTGCGTGAGGGCAACGCGATTGGCGTGAAGGTGACGCTGCGTGGCACTCGCATGTACGAATTCATGGACAGACTGTGCAATATCGCGCTGGCGCGTCAGCGTGACTTTCGCGGTGTGTCACCCGACGCTTTCGATGGCCGTGGCAACTATAGCCTGGGACTGCGTGAGCAGCTGATCTGGCCGGAAATTGATTACGACAAGGTTGACCGTGTACGTGGGATGGAAATCACCGTCGTGACGACGGCCAAGACGGACGATGAGGGGCGCCGACTGTTGCAGTTGTTCGGTATGCCATTTCGCTCGCAGTAGTATCCCTGGCAGACCGCGCGAAGGCGGGTTGGACGGGGTCGGCGGTCGGGAAGACCGGTGAGGACGAGGAGAAACTGTGGCCAAAAAGTCAATTGTCATTAAGGAAGCACATCGTAAGTATGCTGTGCGCGTGCGCAATCGGTGTAAGATGTGCGGGCGCCCGCGTGCCTACATGCGCCGTTTTGGTCTGTGCCGTATCTGTTTTCGCCAAGAGGCTTTGGTGGGACGGTTGCCGGGCGTGGTGAAGTCGAGCTGGTAAAAACCGCCGCCGCCGTTGGGCTGGTCGGAGCAATACCAGGCGCCGCGCCGGCGCCTCTGTGTGGGTTCAGGGAAGCCATATTAGTGAGTGGGGCCACCAGGAGTGTTGAGTCACTTACCAGTGTGCCCTCGGGAGTGAAAGACGATGGTTAATGATCCGATTGCGGATATGTTGACACGCATTCGCAATGCGCTGATGGCTCGGCATCGCCAAGTGCTGATCCCCAGCTCGAAGATGAAAGTTGCGGTTGCCCGCCTTCTCAAGGAAGAGGGCTTCATTCAGCACTATGATGTGACGCGCGACCGCCCGCAGCCGATGCTGCGCATCATTCTGAAATATGACAAGAACCGCAAACCGGTACTCTCGGGCCTGAAGCGGGTGAGCAAGCCGGGCTGCCGTGTCTATACACCGTACCGCGAAATCCCGTGGGTGCTGAGTGGGATGGGTGTTGCCATCTTGACAACCCCGCGCGGCATGATGACTGACCGCCAGGCACGACGTGCCCATTTGGGCGGCGAAGTGTTGTGCTACGTTTGGTAGCCGGCAGAAACTTGCGAGGGAACTATGTCAAGAGTTGGTAAACTTCCCATTAAGTTGCCTAATGGCGTGTCGGTTGACATTGCCCCGGGCAATGAAGTGACAGTAACAGGGCCGCGTGGTACGCTGAGCAGGCAATTTTCAACCACTATGGCCATTGACCTGACCGATGGCACTCTGACGGTGCAGCGTTATGCCGAGAACCGCTTTCAGCGTTCAACCCACGGCTTGGTGCGCGCGCTGCTGAACAACATGGTGGTCGGTGTTTCGAGCGGTTTCAAGAAGGACCTGGACATTATTGGGGTTGGCTATCGGGCCGAATTGCAAGGCAAAAACCTGATGCTCTTTGTGGGTTACTCTCATCCCGTGGAGTTTCTGCCGCCGGCCGGTGTGTCGTTCGCCGTTGTCCCGACGCCTGATAAGAATTCACGGGTGACGGTGGAGGGCGCTGACAAAGAAGTGGTTGGCGAGACCGCCGCACGCATTCGTCGCATTCGGCCGCCGGAGCCTTATAAGGGCAAGGGTATCCGCTATGTGAATGAGGTCGTCCGCATCAAGGCAGGCAAGGCAGGCAAAGTTGGCAAGGGCGGCAAGTAAGGGAGTAACGACTCATGGCAAGAAATGACAGTGCAACAGCACGCACGCGGCGGCATGCACGCATTCGCCGACATGTAGTGGGGACTGCGCAACGGCCCCGGCTGAATGTATTCCGCAGCCTGGATCACATCTATGCCCAGATCATTGATGATGAGCAAGGGCGCACCCTGGTCTCTGCTTCGACGGTTGACCCGGCGATGCGCACCCGGGCGACTGGACTGAACAAGGTGGCACAGGCGACGCTGGTTGGCGAGATCATTGCCGAGCGCGCACTGGCTGCCGGCATCAAACAGGTGGTGTTCGACCGGGGCGGCTACATTTATCATGGCCGTGTCAAGGCGTTGGCCGAAGGCTCGCGCGCCAAGGGTTTGGATTTCTAACGCTGGAATGGCCGCGTCAGCCGACGCGATGCGGACAATGGCGACCGGCCGGGCGGCCGGCGCCGAGCAGGAGGATACATGCCTGAGAAGAAGAGAGAACGCGAACAGCGACGTCCTCGCGAAGAAGATCGCGAGCAATTAGACGAGCGCGTCGTACATATCGCCCGCACGGCCAAGGTAGTCAAGGGCGGTCGCCGGTTCACCTTCCGCGCTGTGGTGGTGGTGGGCGACAATAACGGCAAGATCGGCATCGGCATCGGCAAGGCACGCGAAGTGCCGGACGCCATTCGTAAGGGGACGGAACGTGCGCACAAAGACATGCGCCCTGTGTTCCTGGCGGGACGGACGATTCCGCACGAAGTACGCGTGCGCTTCGGCGCAGCCGAGGTGATGCTCAAGCCGGCGTCGCCGGGAACTGGCGTTGTGGCCGGTGGTGGGGTACGTGCCGTGGTGGAAGCCGCTGGCATCAAGGATATCCTGACCAAATCCCTGGGCAGCAGTAACATGCTGAACGTGGTGAAAGCGACCCATGCGGCGCTCAACTCGCTCAAGGATGTCGAGGCAGAAGCGGCACGCCGCGGTAAGCCTGCCGATAGCCTGCTGCCGTTCTGGAGGCAAAAGGCAGATGCCAAACAAGGATAATAGCAGCGGACGCTTGCGCGTGACCTACGTGAAAAGCTCCATTGGCTACGAAGAAAGTCAGAAGCGCACAGTCCTGGCATTGGGACTCCGCCGCCTGGGCCAGACTGTCTTCCATGCTGATACGCCCGCCATTCGGGGCATGATCGGCAAGGTTCCGCACCTGGTTCGCGTCGAAGAAGTCAGTGCTTGAGTAGGGAGAAGTTATGCAATTACATGATCTCAAGCCAGTAGTCGGCGCCAAGCAGCCGCGTGTGCGCGTGGGCCGCGGTAGCGGCGCTGGTCGGGGTAAGACGGCCGGTAAGGGCACCAAGGGTCAGAATGCGCGCAGCGGCCGCAGCGTAGCGCCGTACTTCGAAGGCGGTCAGTTGCCGCTGGTACGTCGCTTGCCTCACCTGCCCGGCTTCAATAACCTGTGGCGCATCGAGTTCAAGCCGGTCAACCTGGATCGCCTGACGGTGTTCGAGGCCGGCAGCATTGTGTCACCGGAGACGCTGGCCGAAGCTGGCATTATCAAGCCGGCTGACAAACGTGTGGCCATTCTGGGGAACGGTGAGCTTGATCGCCCGCTGACCGTGAAAGCCCATCGCATTTCGGCCAGTGCCCGCCAGAAGATCGAAGCGGCTGGTGGTACTGTGGAAGCGCTGTCGGTGCAGACCAAGCACGATCGGCGCTAAGGCGTTGGCCGTGAAGACAGGTTGCTAGGCGACCTGCTTGACGGCGATGCGCTATGAGGAGATCAGTTCCATGCAAATGCTGCAAGCCGTGCGTAACGCCTTTAAGTTGCCAGACTTACGTCGCAAGCTGTTGACCACCTTCCTGATCCTGGTGGTGTACCGCTTGGCGGCTCACGTACCGGTGACCGGTGTCAACGCGGAAGGATTGCGTCAGCTTTTCCAAACGAACCAATTGTTGGGCCTGCTTGACATGTTCTCTGGCGGCGCGATGTCGAATTTCTCGATCATGGCGATGGGCGTCTATCCGTACATCACCGCGTCCATCATCATGCAGTTGTTGATTCCGATTGTGCCGCGACTGGAAGCGCTACAAAAGGAAGGTGAGGCCGGCCGCAATCGGATCAACCAATATCAGAACTGGTTGACGATTCCGCTGGCTGCGTTGCAGGCCTATGGTCAGGCGACCATCCTGACCCGCTCGCAGACCTCCGGCACGCCAGTATTGTCCACGTTTGGGTTCACGCAGTATCCCCTGGAGACCTTAACAACGATTATTGCCTTGACGGCTGGGACCATGTTCGCCATCTGGCTGGGTGAGTTGATCACCGAGCAGGGCATTGGCAACGGCGTCTCGATCATCATCTTCGGCGGCATCGTGGCACGCATTCCCCAATCGGTGGGTAATTTGCTGGCCAACAATGTGCTGTCGTTCGTGGTTTTCCTCCTGGTCACCGTCGTGACGGTGGCCGTCATCGTTGTGGTGCAGGAAGGACAGCGGCGCATTCCGGTGCAGTATGGCAAGCGGGTGCGTGTCATGCGTGGCAATCGGTTGATGATGGTGGGTGGGCAGAGTACGCACATTCCACTACGCGTCAATTCTGCAGGTATGATTCCGCTGATCTTCGCGCAGAGTATCATGATCTTCCCTGGCACGATTGCCAGTTACTTCGTATACTCAGCCAACGCGACGATTGGCAGTGTAGCCACCTGGATTGCGTCAATGTTCAGCCCACAGAGCAATCTGTACTGGATTATGTACTTCTTCCTGGTACTTGGCTTTACGTACTTTTATACCAGCGTGGTGTTCCAGCAGCAAAACCTGCCGGAATCACTGCAAAAGCAAGGTGGTTTTGTGCCGGGCATTCGTCCGGGTAAACCTACGGAGACCTATCTCAACGGCGTTCTCAATCGGATCACGCTGGTGGGCGCCATCTTCCTGGGGCTGGTGGCTGTTTTGCCCTGGCTGACACGTGACTTGACCGAGACCACCACCATGCTGATTACGAGTACCGGTATGCTCATCGTCGTGGGTGTCGTGCTCGACACGATGAAGCAACTGGAAGCGCAGTTGATGATGCGCCACTATGAAGGGTTCATCAAGTAATCAGATACGGCAAGGAGTTGTGTGACAATGGAGTCAACGAGTCCGATCTTTATCGTGATGTTGGGCGTGCCGGGTGCGGGTAAGGGCACCCAGGCGCAGCGGCTTGAAGAGAGACTGGGGCTGAGGCAGGTTTCAACCGGCGACATCTTTCGCGAAAACCTGCGCAACCAGACGCCGCTTGGTCAATTGGCCAAGAGCTACATGGACAAGGGCGAACTGGTGCCCGATGATGTAACGATTCAGATGGTAGAAGAGCGTTTGAGTCGGCCAGACTGCGCCAGGGGTGCCATCCTGGATGGTTTCCCGCGCACGTTGGCCCAAGCCGCAGCGCTCGACCAGATGTTGAGCGGGAAAGGGCAGAAAGTGGCCCTGGTACCGCTGATCAGTGTGACGGATGATGAGGTGATGGCTCGCCTGACCGGCCGCCGAGTCTGTCGGCGTTGCCAGTCGGTGTTTCATCTGCTGTTCAACCGGCCGCCCCCGGATGGGGAATGTCCGCAAGGCGATAAGAGCCAGTGTGACATTTACCAGCGAGGCGATGATCAGCCAGAGACGGTGCGCAATCGTCTGTTTGTCTACTACAAACAGACCTCGCCCCTGATCGGCTATTACTTCGCCCACGGCTTGCTGGCTGAGATCAACGGCGCGCAAGAGATTGACAGGGTAACGAGTGATCTGTGGGACGTGTTGAGTCGAATTCAGGCTTGAGGCAGTTGCTGTCGCGCCGAACAGCGACGCGGCCGCAAGAGAAACCGGCGCTCGCGCGCATCACGCTGAAAGGGCCGTATGAACTGAGCCTGATGCGTAGTGCCGGTCAAATTGTGGCTGAGGTGCATCAGGCCATCAAGCAGGCGGTGAAGCCGGGCGTAACCACCGGTGAACTGAATCGCCTGGCTGATGCGTTGATTCGCAAACGCAACGGGGTGCCCTCTTTTCTGGGGTACAACGGGTTCCCGGCCTCTATCTGCGCCTCGATCAATGATGAGTTGGTGCATGGAATTCCCAGCGCCAGGCGCATGCTGAAGGCGGGCGACATCATCAGTGTGGATGTCGGTGTCATTTACAAAGGCTTTCACGGTGATTCTGCGTGGACGTATCCGGTAGGCGAGATTGGCGACGAGGCCAAGCGTTTGCTGGCTGTAACGGAACAATCGCTCTACCTGGCGATTGAGCAGGTTGTGCCCGGGAGAACGTTCGGGGATGTTGCAGCGGCCATTCAGAGTTACGTGGAGGCACAGGGGTTCAGCGTCGTGCGCGAGTACACCGGTCATGGCATTGGTCGGCAAATGCACGAAGAGCCGCAGATTCTGCATTATCTTCATCCCGATGATAAGGTGAGGCACTGGATTTTGCGGCCGGGGATGACCATTGCCATCGAACCGATGGTCAACGCGGGCACCTGGAAGACGAAGGTGCTTGACGATGACTGGACGGTTGTGCCGGAGGATCGCCGGCTATCGGCGCATTTCGAGCACACCCTGGCTGTGACCGATCATGGTGTGGAAATCCTGACCAGGTCGCGCTAAGGGGATCAGGGTAGAAGCGAAAAGTAGGGGTAAGGAGAGGTGTTCTCATGAAAGTTCGACCCTCTGTAAAGCGAATTTGTGCAAAGTGCAAGATCATCAAGCGCCACGGTGTGGTGCGTGTGATTTGTCAGGACCCCAAGCATAAGCAGCGACAGGGTTAAGAGTTTAGGAGGCAAGCATGGCTCGTATTGCTGGCGTTGACCTGCCGCGCGATAAGCGGGTGGAAGTGGCATTGACCTACATCTTTGGCATTGGCTCTTCCACCAGCCAAGAAATCCTGGGTGTCACCAGCGTGAACCCGGATACGCGGGTCAAGGATCTGTCGGAAGCCGAAGTGGCCCGTCTGCGCGAGGTCATTGACCGCAACTACCGCGTGGAAGGCGACTTGCGGCGTGAGATCAGCCTGAACATCAAGCGATTGCAGGAGATCGGTTCCTACCGGGGCCTGCGCCATCGTCGCAGCCTGCCGGCGCGCGGTCAGCGTACACGGACCAATGCCCGCACCAAGCGCGGCGCCCGTAAGACTGTGGCTGGCAAGCGTCGTTCAAAGGCCAAGAAGTAAGGATGAACGCTCTGCGCTGTGGTTCAGCCATCAGAGCGGAGCCTCTGGGCGCAATCCGCCGGATTGCGTTACAGGTGGAGTTTTCAACGGTGTGGGGAGCCAGCCTACGGGCTGGCGCCAAAGTCCTAAGAAGGAGTTAATATGCCACCACGAGTTGCACGACGTGAACCGCGCCGCGGCGCCGCACGACGCGAAAAGAAGATGGTGCCCGTGGGCGCCGTGCACATTCAGTCTACGTTCAATAACACGATCATCACGATTACCGATCCCCAGGGTAATACTGTGACCTGGAGCAGCGCGGGCCTGGCCGGTTTCAAAGGCTCCCGCAAGAGTACCCCCTTTGCGGCGGGCCTGGCTGCGACGCAGGCCGGCAAGAGTGCCATGGATATAGGGATGCGTGAAGTGGACGTGTTTGTCAAAGGCCCCGGCCCCGGACGCGAGGCGGCTGTCCGTTCGATCCAGGGCGCGGGCTTGCGGGTGCGAACCATCACCGATGTCACACCCCTGCCGCACAACGGGTGTCGGCCACCTAAGAAGCGCCGAGTTTAGGAAAACAAGGTCGTGCGGTTGACAAGGAGGACGGGCTACCGTATGCCTGTAAACTTGTCCCGTGCCCACGTGACCGCCTGGACTGCGGCGCGTGATTGATTTGGAGGAAAAACGATGGCGAGATATACGGACCCAGTTTGCAGATTGTGTCGAGCTGAAGGTCAAAAATTGTTTCTGAAGGGCGAGCGTTGTTTGACGCCCAAGTGCGCTGTGGAACGGCGGCCGTTTGTGCCAGGTATGCATGGCCGCAAGGGCACCTTCAAGCGCAAGGTGTCTGACTACAACCGTCAACTGCGCGAAAAGCAAAAGACGCGCCGGATTTATGGTATCATGGAGCGGCAGTTCCGCCGCTACTTCTCAACTGCCAGCCGGGCCAAAGGCCTGACCGGCGCCACCCTGCTGACGATTCTGGAGTCACGGCTGGACAACGTGGTTTACCGCCTGGGGTTTGCCGATTCACGCGCCCAGGCCCGCCAGTTGGTGCGTCACGGCCATTTTGCGGTCAATAGTCAAAAGACCGATATCCCGTCTTTCCTGGTCAAGCCAGGCGATGTGGTGGCCGTGCGCGACAATAGTCGCGGCAACGTCTATTTCAAGGGTCTGAGCGATTACCTGCATGACCGTTCCACACCGGCATGGCTCAGCCGCGACACGGCGGGCATGTCCGGGCGTGTGGTGGAGCTTCCAGGCCGTTTGGACATCGATGTGCAACTGAACGAACAGTTGATCGTTGAGTTCTACAGCCGGTAGACGATTGCCACGTGAGATGGGTAAGGACTGCTGCCTGCAGCGATCAGGGGTGGCCCGACTTGCTTTCCGTTTCACGTCAATCGCATGACGCAAGGAGGTAGTAACTTGTCAAGCGTAATGCTGCCGAAAATCGAATGTGAAGCGAGTGCGCAGAACTACGGACGCTTTGTCATCAGCCCGCTGGAAAGTGGACATGGCATTACCCTGGGCAATGCGTTGCGCCGTGTTCTGCTCTCTTCGTTGACGGGGGCCGCTGTCACTTCGATTCGTATCAGTAACGTGCATCATGAGTTCCAGGACATCCCTCATGTGCGCGAGGACATGACCGCGCTGCTTTTGAATATCAAGCAGATTCGCCTGAAGTGCGACACGGATGAGCCGCAGCGCCTGCACGTTGAGGTCACTGGCGAGGGCATCATCACCGCGGGCGACTTGGTGTGCCCGGTGGGCGTCGAAGTGATCAACCCGGAGTTGTACCTGTTGGCGTCTGACTCCGAACTAGCAGAATTAGATATTGAAATGGTGGTTCAGCGCGGAAAGGGCTATTCGCCGTCTGAGGATCGCACCAAGCTGCCGCTCGGTGAGATTCCGGTGGATGCGATCTTTGGCCCTGTGCGCAAGTCGAACTACACCGTCGAGCGTACACGCGTAGGCCAGCAAACTGACTACGATAAACTGATGATTGAAATCTGGACAGATGGCACCATCTCGCCGAAGGCCGCGCTCGGCGAGAGCGCGCGCATTCTGGTGCAGCATTTCTCGTTGATTGTCGGCGTGGATGCCACGATCGCGGACCTGCCCAAGAAGGATGAAGAGGGCATTCCTGATCGCATCTACGAGACGGCCATCGAGGATCTGGATTTGTCGGTGCGGGCTTACAACTGCTTGAAACGCGCCGGGATTACCAAGATCGGCGAGGTGCTGGAGCGGCTACAACAGGGCGAAGAGGAAGTGCTCGCGATTCGCAACTTTGGTCGCAAATCGCTCGATGAGTTGCTGGAACGCCTGGAAGTGAAGGGCTTCTTGTCTGCCATTCGTTTCGAGCGGCGGACGCCTGATGGCGCTGTGGCCGAAACGGATGATGATACCAATCTTGAAGAGCCGGCGCTCGCAACCGAGTAAGGGATGCTTGGCCAGGGCTGCCACGGGGCGCCCCTGGCTAAACCGGCGACGATACGCGTGAGGATGAAATGCGACACCAAGTTAGCGGTTATACACTAGGACGAAACGATGCCCAGCGCCGGGCACTTCTGCGTAACCTGATCAGCCAGCTATTTCAGCATGGCCGTATTCAGACGACCGAGGCCAAAGCGCGGGCGATTCGATCAGATGCGGAAAAATTGATCACGATTGCCAAAAACGGGCTGCGCGCCGACGGCAACAAGGTTCATGCGCGCCGGCTAGTCGCGGCGCGTGTCAATGGCGTTGACGTGGCGCAGAAGCTGTTCGATGAGATCGCCCCGCGCTATGAATCACGCCCTGGCGGTTACACGCGCATGTACAAGCTGGGAATGCGGCAGGGCGATGGCGCCGAGATGGCGATCATCGAGCTGGTGCAGGAATAACCCGCCGCCACCGGGACGCCCATCAGGGGCCGGTGACCACGGGGGAGAAGTACTTGCTGGGATCATGATACAACCGTCTGACGACCAACGGCCTGCCTACAGAGCGACGGTGGAGTATGACGGAACCGACTACGCCGGTTGGCAAATCCAAACGGGAAGGCCAACCGTGCAAGGCACCTTAGAAACAGCACTCGCACGAGTTTGTTGTGAGACGATCCGGATCAGCGGCGCCGGTCGCACGGACGCCGGAGTGCATGCCAGCGGCCAGGTGATCGGTTTTCGGAGTGCCTGGCGGCATCCGGTGGCTGACCTGGAACGGGCGCTCAATGCCGTTCTGCCGGCTGCGGTGGCGGTGCGTGAGCTGGCGGTGGCGGCGCCCGGCTTTCACCCGCGCTTCAGTGCGCGCAGCCGTCATTACGGCTACACGGTTTGGGTGGGATCGGTGCGCTCGCCGCTGCGAGCACGCTTCGCCCACCAGGTCAAGCAGCCGCTTGACCTGGCCGCCATGAATGAAGCGGCGGCGCACCTGGTTGGCTGGCATGATTTTGCCACCTTCGGCGTGGATCCGGAAGGAAAAGCCGGGCGTGGCAACACGCGGCGTGAGGTGATGCAAGCCCAGTGGCGGCTGACGGTGGATGACGAAGGCGTGTGGTATCGCTTCGACATCGAGGCGAACGCCTTTCTGCGCACCATGGTGCGCACCATCGTGGCGACGTTGTTGGCCGTGGGGCGGGGTGAGCGGACATCCGCCGACGTGCGGGATCTGCTGCTGGCGGCTGAACGCCGTCTGGCCCCGCCGCCGGCCCCGGCTTGCGGTTTGTGCCTGGTGCATGTTCGTTATTGAACGATGAGAGAATGTCCGGCGATTTGCGACGCTAGCCATGGTTGCGATGGCGCGTGAGGCCGTGCATAGGGCTAGATGGACTCGAGGAGACGTGGAAGTGAAAACTTATTCGCCAAAAGCATCAGAGATTCAACGAGATTGGTACGTGGTTGACGCTGCCGGGAAAAACCTGGGGCGACTGGCAAGCAAAATCGCCATCATTCTGCATGGCAAACACAAGCCCACGTATACGCCCCACATGGACATGGGTGACTACGTGATTGTCCTCAATGCCGAAAAGATTCAGGTGACGGGCCGCAAGCTCGACCAGAAGTTCTACTATCGCCACTCCATGTATCATGGCGGCTTGAAGCAGATTTCCCTGCGCAACCAGATATCGCATCACCCGGACCGTGTGATCGAGTTGGCGGTGCGCGGGATGCTGCCCAGCACGAAGCTGGGGCGGCAAATGCTGAAGAAAATGAAGGTCTACGCTGGCAACGAACACCCGCACCAGGCCCAACAGCCCAAGGTGCTGGACATGCCGCAAGAGTAAGGGCAGCGCATAGTCGAGGAGAAGAACGAATGGCTACAGTTCGCTATTACGAGGGCATTGGGCGCCGCAAGACTTCCACGGCACGGGTACGTCTGTATCCGGGCACGGGCAGCATCGTGGTCAACGAGCGCTCCCTGGAGGATTACTTCCCGCGCGAGACCGATCGCATCAAACTGCTGCGTCCGCTGAACGTGACTGAGGCGCAGGATCAGTACAACGTCTCGGTCCACGTGGCCGGCGGCGGCACGTCCGGTCAAACCGGCGCGGTCATCATGGGCGTTGCGCGTGCCCTGGTGGAGGCCGACGAGGCTTTCAAGACCACCCTGCGCAAGTTCGGCTTCCTGACACGTGACGCCCGTGCGGTGGAGCGCAAGAAGCCTGGTCTGACCAAGGCCCGCCGCGCGAAGCAGTACACCAAGCGCTAGTCTGGCAATCAGCCGGCGCCCGGCTCAGGCTTGAACCGGCGTCAATCTATAGTTACATCACCCCCCGATATGCAACGTAAAGCGTGCCAGAAACCTGGCACGCTTTATTTGTGGCCTATGTCGAGGGCCAACCTGCCTCTGTCGGCTGGGTGTACTTTCACCCAAACAGTCAGTTTGCCGGCCTCTTTGGCGCCGCGACAAGAACTGAGTACCGCAAGCGCGGCTTGTATTCAGCCCTGCTTGCCGTACGCGTCCAGGAGGCCATTGGCCGGGGTTATGCGTTTGTCACCACGGGCGCCGGCCCCATGAGCCGCCCCATTCTGTTGCAGAACGGTTTTCGTTTGCTCACCCATGCTTATGCGCATGAAGGGAAGGATAAGAGCACGTAGGAACTTGGGCGCTTAGGAACGAGAATTAAATAAGTGTCCGAACATAGCCACCCCGTGGGCCGTTGAACCAGACAATTAAAAAATTCTCGCTCCTTAGGGTTCGTAAAAGAATTAGTTCCTGTATTTTGCCGAGAAAACGCTGAGAAACACGGGAAGTTATATTTTTACGAACCCTTAGCGTGCGTTTTTGATCAAGGTGTGCTAAAATCACGATACGTATTACGAACAGCTGATCGATAAGGAGACGGTATGGAAACGGTCTTGGTTTCTCCCAAGTTTCAAGTTGTGATTCCACGCGCAGTGCGGGAGGCGCTACGAATTCGGCCCGGTCAGAAGGTGCAAGTCCTGCAGTACGAAGATCGGATCGAGTTGATTCCTCTCCGACCAATCCATGAAATGCGCGGATTTCTCAGAGGCATTGATACAACCATCGAACGGGAGCCAGATCGCGTATGAACGTTGTTGATTCGTCCGGCTGGCTCGAGTATTTCGTTGATGGGCCAAACGCTGATTTCTTCGCGCCGGCAATCGAAGCCATTTCTGATTTAGTCGTGCCCACGATCAGCGTATACGAAGTGTTCAAGCGCATTCTGCAACAGCGCAGCGAAAGTGAAGCGTTGCAGGCCGTCGCCGTGATGATGCGGGGTCGCGCGGTGGATCTCGACGTCCATCTTGCCTTGTCGGCAGCCAAGATTTCAACGCTCCTGCGGATACCGATGGCTGACAGTATGATTCTTGCCACGGCTCGAGCCTACGGCGCCACGACCTGGACGCAGGACGAACATTTCGCGCACATCGAAGGCGTGCAGTACATCGCCAAGCAGGCAGCGGGGGGCTGAGAATCGGTTGAGAGGCCGTTGCAGAGCAAGGTGCCGGGGCACCACACCAGGTTTATGAGCTGGGAAAGGCCCGCAGGTAGGCCTGGATGATCGTATCCCAGACCTGGTTCGCCTCCTCGTCAATCGTCTGGCGGGCGGCGTCAGCCTCGAACCAGGCCAGGGCGCGGCGCACACCCTCTTGCCAGGGCACCGTGGCCACAAAGTCAGGCACGAAGCGCTTGATCTTGCTGTTGTCGAACACCACGCTGCGCGCCTTGTCTCCCAGCAGGCTGCCATGTGCGTGCGGCCAGTAGGCCGCGATCAGGTCCGACGGGATGTGGATGATGTCAGGCTCCACGCCCAGGGCATGGCCGGCCTGCACCGTGAGTTGATCCCAGGTCAACACTTCGTCCGAGGTGATGTGGAAGGCGTGCCCGATGGCCTGCTCACGGCCAAGAAGGCCAACGAAGCCTTTGGCAAAATCACCGTTCCAGGTCATCACCCACAGCGAGGTACCGTCGCCGGGAACGATGATCTTTTGCCCGCGGCGCATACGATCCAGGGCCGTCCACGGGTGCTGCCAACTGCCCATGCAGAGCGGAATCTGCGTCGGGCCGTAGGTGAGCGAGGGGCGCACGATGGTGACCGGGAAGCCTTCTTGACGATAGGCCGCCAGCAGACGCTCCTCGCAGGCGATCTTGTTGCGTGAGTAGTCCCAGAAGGGGTTGGCCAGCGGCGTGTCTTCGCTGATCAGATAGTGACCGGGCGGCTTCTGATAGGCGCTGGCCGAGCTGATGAAGACGAACTGGCGGGTCATATTCCGAAACAGGCCGATGTCCTGCTCGATGTCGGCGGCCGTGTACGCGACCCAATCCACCACGGCATCGAAGAAATGTCCTTGCAGCAGCCGCGCGGCCGCGTCTGGCGCCTGGCGCACATCGGCCTGCCAGTGGACCGCGCCCGCGGGCAAGGGGTACCTGGCCGACAGACCGCGATTCATGACGAACAACTCCATGCCGCGCGCCACGGCCAACTCTGAGCTGGCTGAACTGATCAGCCCGCTGCCGCCGATGAACAAGACCTTCATGATTGATTCCTCTTTTCTGTTCTGCCTGACCGACCAGTAGATCACGGATGGCCTGGGGGTTACATTATACGAGGATCAAGCGGCGCCCACAAAAACCGCGTCATTGCTCCCCTTGGCGGCCGATTTGGGCAGAATGAACGGGACGCACACGATTTTCGCCCTGCGGCGCCGGATTGGCGGCTGTGTACGCTTGTGCTAAAATAGTCTACTCCCCTATCGTGTTGCCAACCCGGAGGGCGCCATCATGACCGCCGACCTCTTCGTCCCTTATTTGATTGCCCTGCACACCCTGCTCGAACGGCTGGGGCGCGACCATGCCTTGACCGCCGACGCGTTGCTCTATCAACAGCGCCTGCAAGAAAACATCGAGCGCACGCGGCGTCACGGCGACAACGAAAATCGGCGCAGCGAGCGCTCCGAGATCATCGAGCCGCTCAACCGCCTGTGCCTCGACGCGCTGGGCGAGGATTTCAACGCGCTGGTGCGGCAGGCTCAGGTCCGGCTGGGCCAGGATGATGCCCGCGAGCGGCCGCGCAAGCCCTTCGAGCCGCAAACCGTTTTCATTCCCGCCGGCCCCTTCCTCATGGGCAGCGCCGACCCGGCCGCGCCGCCCGCGGAGCAGCCCCAGCACACCGTCCACCTGCCCGACTTCTGTATCGGCAAGTATCCGGTGACCGTGCGCGAGTACGCGGCGTTCATCAAGGACCGCAAGGCGCACCCCCAGCCCGCGGGCTGGTTCAACCGCCAGCCGCCGGCCGACCGGCTGGATCACCCCGTCACGGACGTAAGCTGGTTCGACGCCCTGGCCTACTGCGCCTGGCTGAGCGAGCAGTGCAAGCCGCGCGTCTACACCCTGCCCAGCGAGGCGGAGTGGGAGAAGGCGGCGGCCCTCTCCCACACCCCTGGCCCGAGCGCGGGGGAGGGGCCGGGGGTGGGGGGCAGCGCGAACCGCGTGGAAGATCTGTTGGGCGGCGTGCAGCAGTGGACGCGCTCGTTGTGGGGCAGCCAGCCAACGCAGCCCGATTACGACTACCCCTATAACTCCGGTGATGACCGGGAAATCACCGATCCGCAACATTTGCCCGCGCAGGCCCGGCTGGTGCATCGCGGCGGCTCGTTCAAGTCACGGCCCGAGGACTTGCGCGCCACCGCGCGCGGCAACGCCCTACCCGACAGCAAGATCGCCTGGCGCGGCTTCCGCGTCGTCATGCAGATTCCGTAGGAGATACCACCCATGCCCATCTGGGATGACGAAGATCTACCCGCCGCCAGCCAGGCGCAGAGCATCAGCCAGCGGGTGCGCGCCGGCAACGCGCTGCCCATCCTCAGCCACAGCGCGCTCTTCGACCTGGCCCTCTTCGGCCACGAGAGCTTCAAGCGCTTCTATGCCGAGAAGGTGGGCTACCCCTACCCCAACCTGCCCGACATCGGCCAGCTTGCCAACTACGACCGCTACACCAACCGCAGCAGCGACGGCGCCTGCAAAGAATTCTATCTGGACTGCCTGAAGAACCACATCTTCCGCGAGGCCCGGGCCGCGGGCGTGGACGAGGAGACCCTGGCCGAGGCCCGGGGCCAGTACGACCGGGTGGGCGTGACCGCGTTTGCCCACCTGCTGGGCTACCCCCGCTTCGACCTGCCCCAGACCCTGCCCTTGCAGGTGCTGGCCAACCTGCCCTTCAAGACCTACCTCACCATCAGCGCCAGCGCCTTCCTGGAGGACGCGCTGCGCCGGGCGGGCAAGCAGCCGCTGACCAAGATGTGCCGCTGGCGCGGGCCGGTGGACGCGCCGGAGAAGGACCTGTGGCTGATCCCTGACGACTACCGACCGAGCGCGGAGCGGCCGCTGGTCTATCACCTGTGCGGGCTGGACGCGCACCCCCAGACTGGCGCGGCCCTGCCCGGCTCCCTGGCCCTGAGCGAGGACGACCATCTGGAGATGCTGGTCAACCTGGCCGAGGGCCGGGGCAAGGACACCGCCGACCGCCTGCCGGCCCTGGTGCGGGGCGCGCTCTTCGACGACGTCATCCTGCTGGGCTTCCGGCTGGATAGCTGGGCCTTCCGCGGCCTCTACTACGGCCTGATCCGCCAGACCGGCCAGGGCCGCGACCGCCGCGGCGTCTGCGTGGTGCAGTTGCCGCCGGAGGAGCGGGCCAAACAGGAAAAGTATCTGCATGGCTACCTGGACCGGGAGGCCCGCCTGGACATCTTCTGGGGCAACCTGGAAGAGTATACCGACACCCTGAAGGAGCTGCGCCAGCCATGACCCAGCCACCCAACTCCCAATCTCCCAATCTCCCAACCTCCCAATCCACCAACCCCTACGTCGGCCCGCGCACCTTCGCCTACGAGCAGCGCCACCTCTTCTTCGGCCGCGAGCGCGAGGCGCGCGACCTGCTGGCGCGGGTGCTGTCGGAGCGGCTGCTGCTCTTCTATGCCCAATCGGGCGCGGGCAAAAGCTCCCTGTTGCGCACCCGGCTGATCCCGCAGTTGCAGGAGGAGAAAGGCTTCGTCGTGTTGCCCGTCGGCCGCGTCAGCGGGGAGTTGCCCGTCGGCGTCGCCCAGGTGGACAACATCTTCGTCTTCAATCTGCTGCTCAGCATGGACGAGGGGGCCGATCCGGCGCGGCTGGCCCACGTCACCCTGGGCGATTTCCTGGCCCGGCTGACCCGGCAGACCGTGCCGGACCCTGAGGGCCGGGAGCGCAAGGGCTGGGTCTACGACGCCGACGCCACCGCCGCGCCCGGCAGCCGGCGCTACGCCCTGATCGTGGATCAGTTCGAGGAGATCATCACCAGCCACCCCGGCCGCTGGCGCGAGCGGGAGGCGTTCTTCCGCCAGCTCGACGCGGCCATGCGGGCCGACCCCAACCTGTGGGTGGTCCTCACCCTGCGCGAGGATTACGTCGCCGCGCTCGACCCCTACGCGCCCTTCGTGGCCGACCGCCTGCGCGCCCGCTTCTACATGGAGCGCATGGGCGTGGCCGCGGCGTTGGACGCCATTCGCAAGCCGGCCGAACTGGCCGGCCGGCCTTTTGCCGAGGGTGTTGCCGAGCAGTTGGCCGACAACCTGCGCCAGGTGCGCGTGCCTGGGCAGGAGGCGACGGTCGCCGGGCAGTACGTGGAGCCGGTGCAGTTGCAGGTGGTGTGTTACCAACTGTGGGAGGGGCTGAGAGAAGCGGAGATTGGAGAGCGGAGACCGGAGACCGGAGATTGGGGAGGGGAGCGTAGCAGCAAAGTGGCGGCGACGACGTGGCGGAGCGGGCTGGGGATGTGGACCGGGCGCTGACGCAGTTCTACGAGGAGACGCTGGCCGCGGCGCTGGCGGACCCGGCGGCGGCGGGGGTGAGCGAGCGGCAGTTACGGAGTTGGTTCGACAAGGAGTTGATCACTGAGGAGGGCACGCGCGGGCTGGTGCATCAGGGTGAGAGCGACGCCGGCGGGCTACCCAACGGCGTGGTCCGCGCCTTGCAGCGCCGCTTCCTGGTGCGCGCCGAGGCGCGGGGCGGGGATACGTGGATCGAGCTGGTGCATGACCGCTTCGTGGAGCCGATCCGGGCCAGCAACGCGGCCTGGTTCCCGCAGCACCTGAGCGCGCTGCAGCGCCAGGCCGCGCTGTGGGATGAGCAGGGCCGCTCGGATGGGCTGCTGTTGAGCGGAAAGGTGCTGGCCGAGGCGGAGGAGTGGGCGGCAAAGCACGAGGCGGAGTTGGAGCCGGGGGAGCGTGATTTTCTGGCCTCGTGCCGGAGGAGAAGAGAGCGGGAGGAGAGAGAGCGGAGGCAGAGCAGACGGATTCGACTGTTGGCGGCCGCGGCTCTGCTTCTAATGGCTTTAGCTATTGGATTGCAGTATTTGCAAGAATCCAACAACAACAGGCCGAATATCAAGCTCACGTGGCTCAGGCAGAACAATTGGCGTCGAGCGCATTAGCTATACTTGAAAGCGAGTCAAACCAGGATCCGTCGTTGGCTCTCATGCTGGCCCGCGATGCTGTATCAATATCGCTAGAAGCCGGTGAACTACCGACCGTCAACGCGCAAAACACCCTGCAGCAGGTCGTTGACCATGTCTCGCCGTGGATCGCGACCTTGCCGCGGGATCGCCATGAGGGAGCCATCTTTGGCGTAGATTTCAGCCCCGACGGGCATACCATCGCCACCGCTGGCGCGGATGAAACCATTCGGCTCTGGGATATTGCCACCGGCAGACAACTGCAGATCCTACAGGGTCACGAATATGGCGTCTGGGCGATTCGATTCAGTCCAGACGGTCGCCGCCTGGTCTCGGCCAGCCTGGATGGAACCGCCAGAGTTTGGGATCTCCAAACAGGCCAGATGCGCGCCCGGCTTCCTCATGGTGATATTGTCTGGTGGGCTTCTTTCAACCCCGATGGACGCACCATCGTGACTGCCTGCGATGATGGCTTGGTTCGAATATGGAATCCAACGTCTGGAAAATTGCTGCGCGAACTGCGCGGTCATGGAGCGCGGGTAATGACAGCCAACTTCAGTCCCGATGGCGCGCAGATCGTTACCGCAAGCGGAGATGGTACCGCAAAACTGTGGCGCACTATAGATGGCAAACGTTTCAAACCTTCAGCGGTCATAGCGTGGGAGTATTTCAGCTGAGTTCGATCATACTGGCAAACAAGTCATCACCGCAGGAAGCGATGGTACTGCACGATCTGGGATATCACCACAGGAGAGGAGATTTTGCCCCGGTTTGAAAGCGATTATGGTGGGATCAAATACGCCGCGTTCAATCCGGCAGATGACGCCATTGTCACGGCAGGATTGGAGGGTGAGCTTGTAATGTGGGATGTCAAGAGTGGCATGAGATTGCGAGATTTGATCGGGCATTTTGCTCTGGTCAACGCCGTTGCCTTCGAGCCCGCAGGGAGATATCTTGCGTCAGTGAGTGACGATCAGAGCCTACGACTCTGGAAAAGCGACTCTGGCGAACCTGTGTACTTTCGAGAAGGGCACTCTGGGCCCAGCCGCGACCGCACCGCGCGCCTATGGTCAACGGCCACGGGAGAGATGTTGCATGTCCTTGAAGCACTTGAAGGCAACCTCAGCGTCATTCGATCTGCCAAGTTTAGTCATGATGGCCAATACATAGTCACCGCCAGCGCGATCAAACCGTACGGGTGTGGGATTCAGTGACCGCGAAGCTTCTTGCCGAGCTTCCAGGACGCGAAAATATATTCTCCTTGCCGATGCCGACTTCGATCCAACAGGAAGGCTGATCGCAACAACGGGCCTCGATAACATCGCCCAACTATGGGACTGGCAAGCAGATCGCATCGTTCGAACCTTATCGGGAGGACACGCCGAGGCCATCAGTAAAGTGGTCTTTAGTCAGGACGGAAAGACGGTTGCTACTGCTGGAGACGATAAACGATTTTGCCTTTGGCTGCTGAGTTCTTCAGATCCTCCCATATGCCAGGAGGGACATCAAGGCCCACTGATTGACGTCGTGCTCAGCCCCGATGAACATCTCATCGCCACCGCCAGCAGATAGCACGGCGCGGGTCTGGAACATCGAAGGCAAACCGATCGCACAATACATATTCGAACATGGCAGCAACGTGACACGCGTCAGTTTTCTGGACGACAAGACCCTGATGACGGCCAGTGAGGACAAGACGATTCGCCTTTTTGACCTGAACACCGGCAAGCAGATCCTGGCGTTGCGCGGCCATGAGGACACGGTCGTGGATGTCAGCTACTCACCACAAACAGCCATGGTCGCCAGCGCAAGCACCGACGGCACAGTCCGGCTTTGGCGGACTCGGTCTTGGGGTCAAGCGCGGGAGTTGCAGGGACACACTGGCCCGATCTTGGCTGTGGCCTATCAGCCAGCAGGTACAATGGCGGCCTCCGGCGGCAGCGATGCCACGGTAAGGCTCTGGGACACTGCAAATGGCAATGTGCTGCGCGTTTTTGATCGCCATCTGGCGTCGGTCACGGCTGTAGCGTTTAGCCCAATAGCCCCATTGGCGCTGTCGGCCGATGAAGCCGGTGCAGCATTCTTGTGGCGCACCGACAATGGCGAGATCGTATACAAATTGGAAGGCGATGAAGGCGCGATCTACTCTGCCGCTTTCAGCCCGAACGGCGAGATGATCGTGACTACTGGCGACAACGGTACCGTGATCCTCTGGAACCCTGCTACCGGGCAAAAAATCACCCGCTTTTCTGGCCACACTGGTGGGGTTCTTGCGGCTACATTCAGTCCCGATGGACAAACCTCGCCACTGCCGGTGATGATCGCGTGGTGCAACTGTGGGACATCGCATCACGGACTTCACGCCGTCCATTCCCTGAGTTCCCAGGCCCCGTGAATAGCGTCGTATTCAGTCCAAATGGCAGACTACTGGCAACCGCCAGCTACGACGAATATCTGGCATGTCCCGAACCTGGGATATCTGAATCGAAGCCAGATTTACCGGCCGGCAGACTGGTTCAGCTTTGGGATATCGAGACAGGCAAGCAACTTCCACTTGTCGCGGGCCATACCAGGCAAGTGACAGGTCTTGCATTCACGTCAGATGGCAGCCACTTGATTTCAGTCAGTTGCGATGGCACAATCCTGACACGCAGCGTAGATGACGGTACGTTGGAGAGTTCAATACAGAATATCGAACTCAAACCGATCCGGCAATCGCAATCAATCCTGGCGATCAAAGCATTCTCACAGGAGGAGATGATGCGGTCTTGCAAACCTGGCAGAGTCTGGACAATCTACTAGAACAGGCCGACTCCCTGATCCAACGCCAACCGCAAGTCTATCGTGCCGAGGAACGTCGGCGCTACTTCTCAACTAGCAAACCTAGGCAACCAACAAGGAGACAAACCATGGCTGATCTCCAGACAAGCTCATCGAAAAACGGCGGTGGAAGAACGTCATCGTCAGTGCAGGGCAACAAGACCCTGCATGATGCCATTGACGAACTGCAACAGCTTCCGGAACAACAGCCGAATGCCAGCGAATACAACACCATTCTCGTCGTGGCTGAATCGGCGGCCCAGTATCGCACATCGTTATTCTGCGGGCTGCTCGCCCACCTTGGCGCGATCACCGCAGAAACCTTCGACCTCCCCCTGAGTCAACTTGCAATCCCCAGCGCGAATGAAGTGATCCCCAGAGATACCCCGGAAGGCGGCGGCTCAGTGGTAAAACGACTGACGAGCACACCGGGCGCTATCTTCGTCATCGTAGACTCGAATGGATTCATCTGCGTCTTTGTCAATTCGAACCTTGGTGGGGGAGATGCTTGGAGCCTGCTCGGGGAGGCTTTGAGGAACGGAAAGGCTGTTCAGCTCCCTTGTGGCGTTGGTCATCGCAAGCGCTACAAAGAGGCGGACTTTGGAGCGAATGGCTTGGGCTGATTGCAAGGAGCCGGGCTGCAACCTTTACAGTAAAGCATCCATGATCAGCCTGATCAGCGACCATCCTGCTGCTCGAACAATCTCGGCCAAACCAGCCCAGGGTTGTTCGAGCACCTCGAAGTGCGAGCCCAACAAGGGAGGCGCTAGGGACAAGGAGCAACAACATGCCTATATCATTGAAGCTCATCGAAAAACGAGCGGCAAGATGCGTGCTCGTGCTGCCAGGCACGGCGACCCTCTCTGAAATGGCCGCGATGCTGGCGCAGAAGGGCTATTCGGAGCATGGAACCTATGTGGTAACCGATGATCCAGCGGGGGATTTCGGGTCGTCCTGGCGCAAAACTGCTGACGCCAGTCAAGTTGATGGGAGCGTCGCCTTCAAGACACCCCTGATCGAGCTGCCGATACGGCCGCCACCGAGGTCGTGCGGCAGGACACGCAGGAGGGAGGGGGTTCGGTCGAAAAACGGCTCACGGCAACGCCCGGCGCGGTCTTCGTCGTGGTCAATGACGCCGGCTTTGTGGCGCTGTTCGTCAACGCCAACCTCTCTGGCGGTGCGCTCGATGCAGTCTCCTATTTCGGCCTCCATGGTGAATACGCCCGATTAGGGCCTGGGGTGGTGCCGCTAATCTCTGTCAAGCCGCCCACATGCCCGCATTGCGGCAAGCAAGGCTGGTACCGATTCGAGGGTGGCCGCTACGTTTGCCAGGCGTGCAAGCACATCGTGGAGACGCCATGAACAGCCTGACTGAAGCCCTGAGCGGGGCGCTGGAGCATCTGGGGCAGACCTTTCTGTTGGCATACTATTTGCCCGCGGCGGTCTTCCTCCTCGTCAACGTGCAACTGCTGGCGCCAATCTGGGGCTTGGCAGATCCTTTGGCCGGAGCTTCGCAAGAGCCGGCTGTCGCCGCGGCGCCTTCTGCCGACGCTGGGCTGCTTGCCGATGCACCAGATCAGGCGGGGCAGACGGGTGAGTCAACCTCAGGTGAACAGTCATCCCTTCTCGGCGCCCTGAGCAGCGAGCTATCCAATTTGCTCGGCGCCCTGTTCTTGCCGATGCTGGTCGGTCTGATCCTGGTTGCGCTGAATGACGCGTTGATCATCGTCTTCGAGGGCAGGCCGCGCTGGCTCCGACGCGGCCTGCTTGTTCATTGGCAACGGCGCAAACGAACAGCAGTGTCGCTTGCGGGAAGAACTGACCGGACTCCGCAGGCAATATCGCTATGAAAGCCATCGCCTGGTGCGGCTGACAGCGACGCCGATCGTCTGAAGATGGAGCAACTCCTGGGCAGGTCTGGCAAGCAGATAGCTGAGGAGCACACACGCATTGATGGAATGATGGGCAATCCGCTGCTGCCGTGCGACCCTGAACGTGTGATGCCCACAACCTTCGGCAATATCTACGCGATGGCGGAGGAGTACCCGTATGACTGCTATGGCGCAGATAGTGTTCTGTTCTGGCCCCGTTTGCGCGAACAGATGCACGAGCACGCGGAGGGGCACTCGGAACGCCTGACGGCCGCGAAGACCTTCCTGGACATCTCAATCAACCTGACCTTCCTGGCAGGCATTGTCGTGCTGGAAACTATTGCCACGGTGGGCCTTATGCTGTGCGCGGCCAACCTGTAATTCTGCCAGCAGGCGTGGCCGTCCTTGCCCTGGTCGTTGCGTCGGCATCCTATCGTTCCGCCATCAGCCGGATGGCATTGTTGGGCGAGTTGATCAAGAACAGCTTCGATACCCATCGGCGCCTGGTCTTGAACACCTTCAGGTTGCAGCAGCCAGCCACACTGGCCGCCGAGCGCTTCGTGTGGAGCAATTGGCTGCGTTCGTCCGCCGGGGCGAGCCATCCTATTTCCCGGAGCAGTTCCGAAAGGCGGCGGAGGACAGCGAAGCAGCTGGCCAGTCAGAGGAGTCACAGGGACAGACACCATGAGGCAGACAAACACGGCGACCTTTGAGATCGTGGTTGAGGGCACAGAACCGCCCTATGTGGTAACAGCCAGGGGACCGGGCCTGGATCAGCCCGTTCGAGTCTCTCTTGCCGATCGTGACGCCTGGCTTACGACCGAGCTACGGAACATCCTGGATATTGTGGCGCGGGAAAAACATCACGGGCGGGGAACTGCCGGCCGAAGCCATCCAACGGGTAGGACGCAGGCTTTTCGAGGTGCTGTTCGGCTCGGACATTGCTGTCGCCTTCGGCGCGGCGCGCGCCATGCAGAAAGACAAGGGACTGCGTCTGCGCCTGGAAATCGTCCCGCCGGGGCTATCGGCGCTGCCCTGGGAGACCATGCACGATGCCAACGGATGGCTCAGCACGCGCGGCGATACTCCGCTCGTGCGCCGTTTCCCTGCTTCGGCCGACGTGCTCTACCCGTCGTCCCTCCAGATCTCGCCCCCCTTGCGTATCCTCTTCGTGGGCGCATCGCCTGCCAATAATACCCCTATTGACATCGAGGCCATTGCCGCCCGGTTGGCCGGGGAGGAGGTTCTGGGAAAACTGATCGCCCGCAAGGTAGTTTCCTTTGAGACCCTCTTGCACTCCACAACCGATGCGCTGTTGGATAAGTTGGCCGAGGACTTCCACGCCATTGTCTTCGTGTGTCACGGTGGTTTCGACGAGACAGATGGTTTGCAACGCCCGGTGATCTTCCTGGAAGATGAAGATGGAGACAGGTCGCCTTTGCCGGCCAAAGGTCATCTGACCGATTGGTTGCGCGAAAAACCGACGCGGCTCGTCCTGGTTGCTGCCTGCAACACCGCCGCGAACACGGATGAGACGGGCGTACTGCTGCGCAGCTTTGCGCAGGAATTATGCGAGACCGTCCCGGCAGTGATCGCCATGCAGTACTCCGTCAGCGATCTGGTGGCGCCGGCCTTCGTCGAGCAGTACTTGCATCTCCTGGCCGCGTTCCGTCCGGCGGACGTTGCCATCGCCGAAGCGCGCCAGAGCTTGATCCTGCCGCCCTATCAGGCGGGCCGCGATGTATTCGCTCCGGTCATGTATTTGCAGACCGACGATGGGGCGCTGTTCAGGAAGGCGAGGAATTGGACAAGGATCGCTTTGCTTGCTATCCTGCCATTGTTTTTGGTTTTGACAGGCGTCACCGCTGGTATTCTGCGC